>PLIU01000447.1 GCA_003140095.1 Verrucomicrobiales bacterium
CGGGTGTCCCAGTTGCCGGAGCCAACCAGGGACCATTGGCCATCGACTAGCATGAGCTTGGAATGGTCGAAGGGCGGGGGACCCAGCCAGATTTTGCAACCGCGCTCCAGAACCTGCCACCACATGGCCCGCGAGGCCCAGTCAACAAACGGAAGATTGCTGCGCTCCGGCAGCACGATTTCCACCCGCACGCCGCGCAAGGCCGCCAGATTGAGCGCGGAAACCAGCGGGGGGTCCGGCAGGAAATAGGGCGTGAGGATTTTGACCGAGTCGCGCGCGCACGACAGCGCCGCAAGAATGGCCCAGCGCAGCTTCTCGAAATCCTCGTCCGGCCCATCGGGAATGGCGCGAGCCACGACCCCGCCTTTGGCTTCCAGCGGCGGGAACCAGTCCGTGCCGGCCAGCACTTCGCCGGTGACGAACACCCAGTCGGCGGCGAAGGCCTCCTGCAATTGCGCCACCACTGGCCCTTCCAGGCGAAAATGCAAATCCCGTACCGGATGGCGCGGGTTTTGGGCGACCAAATTGCCTTCGCGCAAATTCATGCCGCCGGCAAAGCCGAGGCGTCCGTCCACCACCATGATTTTGCGGTGATTGCGCAGATTCATGCTCATCAGCCGCCACGGCGCCATGGTCGGCAGAAAGCGTCCCGCCGGCACGCGGGCATGATGCAGTGCCGGGAGAATCGAAGGCACAGAGTAACGGGCGCCGGCGGCGTCAATCAACACACGGACCCGCACCCCGCGTTCCACCGCCTTGCGCAAGGCCTCGACAAAGATGCGTCCGCTCCGGTCGTTGTCAAAAATATAAGTCGAGAGGCCGATCGTGTTCCTGGCTTCGTGTATGGCCGCCAGCATGGCCGGATAGGCGGCGTCGCCATTGACCAGCGGCTCCACTTTGTTCCCCGGCACCAACGGCCGGCGCACGATCCGGCCGACGGCTTCGGACAATTGTTGAAGGTGGGCCGCGGCCAGAGGCAAGTCAGCGTGGCCCTCAGCCCGGCCCGCCGGTTCCGTCAGGCCCGGCTCCTGAACGCGGCTGGCCGCGCCGCGCAAGAGCAGCGCCTTGCGGCGAACGCGATTGACGCCGAGCAGCAGATAGAGTACCGGACCGAGCAGAGGCAACAGACAGATGAATCCAATCCACAGCACCGCGGCCCGGGTATCGCGCTTGTTCAAAACCGCATGGGCCGAGGCCAGGGCCGCTGCCGAAAAATGCAGCACGGCCACGGCATGCGGCCAAAAATCGGCCAGGCGATAAAGCAGCTCCATGCGGGCGTCAATATAACAGATGGCGCCGCCAAGTCAGCACCAAGAATTTCACTCTTTCTTGATGTGTCCCCAAATGTTTTCTACCCTCCCTGTTGAGCCGATGGCGTGAAGGCATTTAAATCAACTGCCTTTAAGATAGGTAGGAACGAAAGCAAGGGCAAGCAGGAGGGCCGAAACCGGGCCGTGGCCCTTGTCTTCGTTCATCTCCAGTTTGTTACTTAGACATTCAGGTTTAGTTCCGCTAACCTGCCTTCGCTCCTCATGGCGGTGCTCATCTATTCTGAACGAATTTTAATCTGTTTTTCAGCGGGTTTTAATGTTGATCCTGTCAGATAGAGCAGAAGCTATGAGAATCCTAGTGATCGAAGATGAACGGAAGGTGGCTGAGTTTGTCGGACGGGGTTTGCGCGACCAACGATTCGCCGTGGATGTGGTCAACGACGGCCAAGCTGGTTGGGAGATGGCCAGCACCTGCCATTACGATCTGGTTGTTCTCGATTTGATGCTGCCTGGCCTGAGCGGGATCGAGGTTCTTAAACGCATCCGGCGGCGGGGTTCCCAAGTCCCGGTTTTGGTCCTGACCGCGCGGGCCGGCACCGCCGAAAAAGTCGAAAATTTCGAAGCAGGGGCCGATGACTATTTGACAAAACCCTTCGCTTTCGATGAGTTGTTGGTTCGCGTCAAGGCGCTGTTGCGTCGTGGGTCACCTGACCGCTCCAGCCTCCTGCGGATAGGCGATTTGGAGCTTGATCGCCAAAAGCAGCAGGCCAAGCGGGCCGGGAAACGCATCGAGCTTACTCCAAAGGAATACAGCCTTCTGGAGTATCTTGCCGCCAACGCGGGCAGAGTCATGTCACGGACGATGATCATTGAACATGTTTGGGACGAAAGCTTCCAAGGTCTGACCAATATCGTGGATGTTTACGTGCGCCATTTGCGGAGCAAGGTGGATGATCAGAATCCGAATAAACTGATCCGCACCGTGCGTGGCGTTGGTTACGTCATCAGCGACGAAGCCGAGATATGAACCCCCGCTCCATCCGCTTTCGCCTGATCATGTGGTATGCCGGTTTGCTGACCGGCGCCTTCCTCTTGTTTGGCATCGCTTTGTATCAGGTCTTGCGGGGTTATCTGGAGAATAGCCTGGCAGAGTCGCTCTTTCGTCGCTCTGACCAAATCGCTGTATCGCTTTTGGCCGAGATCGATGAAAAGGGGGAGGGTTATGTGTCGGATCAGATCGCGGCTCGCTTTGCGCCGCAGAACTACGATCGGTTTATCCGCGTCAGCCGCCCCGATGGAAGCGTGCTCTACGCTTCGGGCCGGACGGGAAGTTTTGATCCCTCCAGCTTACCTCTGCTGGCCGTCCACGACGTCCAGGGCAACTTCGTCCGCAAGGAACTGCTCGAGGACGGAAGCCGCTTGATGATGACCGTCAAGGTTTATCAAGGGAGTAACGGCCGCCGGTTTCTCATCGAGAGTGGCGGGCCGATGGCGCCGATCAAAACCATACTGTCCCATCTGCTTTTCTCGCTGTTGACCGGGGTGCCCCTGCTCGGTTTGGTGGCCGTGGGCGGCGGCTATTTCTTGGTGGGTCGCGCGCTGGCTCCCGTGGTAAAAATTGCTCGCAGCGCCGAGCAAATTACCCTGCATAAATTAAACGAACGACTGCCGCTGACGAAGACCGGAGATGAACTGGAGCACTTATCGCTGGCGCTCAACCGCATGATCGTTCGATTGAGTGAAGCGTTCGAACAAAACCGCCGCTTTCTGGCGGACGCCTCGCACGAACTGCGCACGCCGCTGGCGGCGTGGCGCGGCGAAATGGAAAGTGTGGTCGAACAAACCCGCGGCTTGCCGGAGTTGCGCGACCGGGCGGGCAGTGCGCTGGAAGAAGTAGATCGGCTGGCGAAAATTGTCGAGGCCCTTTTTGCCATTTCCCGCCTCGACGCCGGAGAGGCGCAACAAGAGTGGGCGCGATTTGATCTGGCCCCGCTGGCCGCCAGCACGACGGAGCAAATGTCTTTGCTGGCGGAGGATAAAGGCGTTTCCGTAGCCTGCGACGTGCAGGGCCATGTCAGCGTGGAAGGAGACCGCGCCCGCATCAAACAGGTCGTGGTTAATTTGCTCGATAACGCCATCAAATACACACCCTCTGGCGGGTCGATCAATCTCCATGTGCATGCCTCTGACCGCAAAGCCATCATGGAGGTGGCCGATACGGGGATTGGCATTCCGGCTAGCGCTTTGCCGCATATTTTCGAGCGCTTCTTTCGCGTGGACAAAGCGCGCCCGCGCGACGCGGGCGGGGCCGGCTTGGGATTAGCCATCGTTAAATCGATTTGCGCGGCCCACGGAGGGCAGGTCGAGGTGGAAAGCACCGAAGGCCGGGGCAGCCGCTTCAAGGTCGAATTGCCCCTGGCGCAACCGGCGCGCCCGAATACTAATATATGACAGACCAGGTACCCCAACCCGAAAGCCCTCTTCCGCCTCTTCCGTCCCTCTGGCAGCGGCGCGAGGCCTGGATTGCGTTGATCGCGTTGATGGCCATCCTGATTCTTGGCTTTTTGCTCCTGAACCGTGGCAAGGCGAAAGAGAAGGCCAGCACGACTTTGCCAGTCGTGGCGGTGGCCTCAGTCGTTCGCGAAGACCTTTACAACGAAGTGATCATTCCGGCGGAGTTCCGCCCTTACGTGGAGACGGAATTGAACGCCAAGGTTTCGGGCTATTTGGAGAAAATCAATGTGGATTTTGGCGACAAGGTCAAGGCGGGGCAGCTTTTGGGGGTGCTGGAAGTCCCGGAATTGAAGGCCGAGTTGGATGCGTCCATTGCCGCCCAACAGCGGGCGGAAGCAGATTACACCAACGCTCATCTGATCTATACTCGTTTGGTTGGTGTCAACAATGAGCATCCCAATCTCGTCGCCCAGCAGGACATTGACACCGCCCAAGCGAAGAACAGCGTGGCCGTCGCCGCGATGGCTTCCGCCAAAGCGGACGTGGAGAAGTATCAAACGCTTTTTGGCTACACCCAAATCATCGCACCCTTTGATGGCGTTATCACTTGGAGATCGGCCGACCCCGGGGCGCTCATCCAAGCGGGAACGTCTTCGGATACCCAAGCCAAGCCACTGGTCCGGCTATCCGACAATTACCTGCTGCGGCTGGATTTTCCTGTTTCCGTCAAATACGTCAAGGACGTGCATGTGGGAGCGCCGGTGACAGTGCGGATGGAGTCCCTGGGCGGTAAAACGTTCACCGGCAACATCACGCGTTTCACGGGCAAAGTAAGCGACGATACCCGCACCATGATCACGGAAATAGAAGTCAAAAATCCGGAACTGGAAATCGTGCCGGGCATGTATGCCACGGTGGTGTTGAACGTGGAACATCGTTCCCAGGTGCTGGCCATTCCCACCGAGGCGGTGGCCAGCGCAAAAGCAAGCACGGTTGACGTAGTCAATCAGGACAATCTAATCGAGGAGCGCGAAGTGACCCTTGGGTTGGAAACACCCAACCGTTACGAAGTCACTTCCGGTTTGAAGGAGGGCGAGAAAGTCATGATTGGCAACCAATCCCGCGTGCATGGGGGCGAGAAAGTGGAGCCGAAGTCGTGGCCGGGCGCTCAAACGAAATGGAACATACCCAATGGAGAGTAAGACCTTCAGGCCTGAACATGAAAAAGAATAAAACAGTAGCTTAAATCATCCCTACGCTCCATGTCTCGATTTGCCATACGCTATCCGTATTTGATTATCGTCATCTGCCTGATCACCTGTGTGGTGGGGGTGACGAGCCTGGTCAGGATGCCGGTGGATTTGTTTCCCCCGATCAAGATTCCGGTGATAGTGGTGGCCACGTTTTACGCCGGCATGCCGCCGGAGCAGATGGAGAACGACATCACCGGCCAATTCGAGCGCATGTTCACCCTGGCCTCCGGCATTGACCACATGGAGTCGCGTTCGCTCACGGGTGTGAGTCTGATTAAGGTTTATTTTCAGCCTGGCTCCAATCCCGAGTCAGACGCGGCCAGCGTGGCCAATCTGGCCCTAGCCAGTCTGCGTTATCTGCCGCCGGGAACCCTGCCGCCCATCGTGATGCCCTTTGACGCTTCCAGTTTGCCGGTCTGCCTGGTCACGCTCAACGGCCAGGGTCTGAGCGAGTCGCAGTTGCGCGATCTGGGCCAGTTTACCGTCCGCAATCAGATGGCCGGGGTGCCGGGGGCGTCGCTGCCGCCGGCTTTCGGCGGCAAGTATCGCCAGATCATGGTTTACGTGGACCCGTTCAAGCTGGAAGCGCACGGCTTGAGCGTCATGGACGTAGTGCGCAACATCAATGAAGCCAATCTTATTCTGCCATCCGGCGACGTGAAAATCGGCCCGTATGATTACAACGTCTATGCCAACAGCCAGATCAACTCCATGAAAGACATCAACCTGGTGCCGCTCAAAACGGTGGGTGACGCCTCGGTGTTGGTAGCCGACGTGGGCAAGGCCGAGGATTCTTCGCAAATCCAAGTCAACAAGGTGAGGGTCAACGGGCAGGCTTCGGTCTATTTGCCGGTCTTGAAGCTGGGCGGCGATGCCAACACCATTGCCGTGGTCAACGGCGTGAAGGAGCGCATTGCCAAACTGGTCAACGTGCCGAAGCAACTCGTTCCTCAAGTGGTATTTGACCAATCGGTGTTCGTAAAGGCGGCCATCGAAAACCTGATCCATGAAGGCGCCATCGGCCTGGTCCTCACGGGGATCATGATTTTGGTTTTCTTGGGCAGCCCCCGCGCGACGCTGGCCGTGTTTCTCTCCATTCCGCTTTCCGCGCTGGCCACCTTCATCGCGTTGGCGCTGGGTGGCAGCACGGTCAATTCCATGATCTTAGGTGGACTCGCGCTGGCTTTTTCGCGGCTCATCGACAACTCGGTGGTGGTGCTGGAAAACATATTCCGTCATTTGGAGATGAGTGAACCGCCCATGGTAGCCGCCGAACGCGGCGGCCAGGAAGTGGCGTTGCCCGTTTTGGCGGCGACGCTGACTTTGGTGGTGGTGCTCTTTCCGGTCATTATGCTTTACGGTGTCAGCAAATATCTCTTCAGCGCCTTGGGCCTCTCGTTGATGCTCTCGCTCTTTGCGTCCTACTTTGTGGCCATGACCGTGGTGCCGCTGTTTTGCGCCAACTTCATGAAAGCCCATCAAGCGGGCGAGGAAGCCGGAACCCCTGCGCATGAGCAAGCCAAACCGAAGGGTTGGGGGTCGCGTTTCAACGCCTGGTTTAACCGCCAATTCACCAAATTGCTGGAGGTTTACGATAGAGCGCTGGGTTTTGCGTTGCTGCGCCCGCTCCTCAGCGTGCTCCTCATCTTGGGGGTTTTCATGTTGAGTTTGGCTCTCTATCCATTGATCGGTAAATCCTACTTTCCGCGCACGGACCCCGGCCAGTTTGTCATTAACGTCAAGGCGCCATCCGGCACACGCCTCGAGTTGACAGACGAGCTGGTGGGTCAGGTGGAACAAATTGTCCGCGACGTGATTCCCAAGCGCGAGCTTAAGATCATTGTTTCCAATATTGGCATCCAGCCGGGCTTCTCCGCCATCCTGACGCCTAACTCCGCTCCGCACACCGCGTTTGTGCAAGTGGGACTCAATGACGGCCACAAACTCGGCAGTTTTGAATACATGGACCGCGTGCGCGCCCGGCTGCGGCGTGATGTGCCTCAGGTCAGCGGCTATTTTCAGACCGGCGGCCTGGTCGATGCCATTGTCAACCAGGGTGTGCCCGCCCCAGTGGACATTCAGATCAGCAGCATGGATATGAATGCCGCTCATGCCATCGCCATCCAAATCGCCCGGCAAGCACGCGACCTGCCGGAAGTCGGCGACGTGCTGGTGCCCCAGGACGTGGACTATCCATCCTTGAAAGTGGACCTGGATCGCGAGCGCGCCAGTGAATTGGGCCTGAGCGCCAAGGACCTGGTGGACAACTTAATCGCGGCGTTAACTTCCGATGTCATGATTGCGCCAAGCTATTGGGTTGATCCGGATACAGGCAACCCCTATTTCTTGGCGGTGCAGTACCCGGAAAACCTGGTCCGAAACCTGGCCGACCTTGGTTCCATGCCGTTGCTGGCGTCGCATCCCAACGAACTGACAGGCCTGGATTCCGTTGAGCATGGCGACGCTAATGGCCGGAACATGCAGAGGCCGCGTTCGAAAGAACCGACACGATTGGATTCGGTGGTTCATTTTTCGCATATTCTGGCTCCGACCGAGGTGGATCACTATCAAATACAGAGGACGGTGGACGTCTATGTTGCGCCAAAGGGCGAGGACTTGAGCCGGATTTACACCGGGGTGCAAAAGATCGTGGACCAAACGCATCTGCCGGAAAACATGAAGATTGCGGTGCGCGGTTCGGTGCAGGCGATGCGCGAGTCGTTCAATAGTTTTGCCATGGGACTGGCTTTGTCGGTCATTCTGGTTTATTTGATTTTGGTGGCCCAGTTCCGTTCATTCCTGGATCCGTTTCTGATTTTATTGGCGGTGCCGCCCGGGCTGACAGGAGTGCTGCTGATTCTGTATTTGACTACGACGCCGATCAGCGTGATGGCGTTGATGGGGATGCTCTTGGTGGTGGGTATCTCGGTCTCCGACAGCATTCTCATTGTGGAATTCATCAACCGGCTGCGGGCGGAGGGGCGGTCTCTGCGCGAGGCGGTGGCGCTGGGACCGCGGGTGAGATTGCGCCCGGTGTTGATGACCACCCTGGCGACCTTGATCGGACTCATTCCCATGGCGATGAAATTGGGCGCGGGCGGCGAAGCCTATACGCCGCTGGCGCGCGCCGTCATCGGTGGTTTGGCCGTTTCTGCCGCGCAGACCATCTTTCTGGTTCCGGCGGCTTACCTGCTGATTCATAGCAAACTCCAAGCCGCCCGTTCCGCCGGGCCAAAGGAGAATGCCCCTGCATGAAAACAGCCTTTTGTTTCACGCTCTGGCTCTGCGCCGCCCTTTCTCTGCGCGCCGCCGATGCGCCGCGCCAACTGACGCTCCAGCAGGCCGAACAAATCGCTTTGGCGCAACACCCCAGGATTTCTGTGGCCCATCTCACCGCGCTGGCGGCCAGACAGTCCACCAAGCAAGTCCAGTCCGCTTTTTACCCGAACATTTACGGCAGCGCGACCGCCGTCGGCACTGCGGACCCGAACAACACCCGCATCGCCGCCGGCGCGCTCAATAATCCCCTGATCTACGAGCGCGAAGCCGATGGCCTCTCCATCAGCCAGCTCATCACGGATTTTGGACGGACCAGCGAACTGAGCAAGAGCGCCCAATTGCACACACGGGCCGAGGAAATGAATCTGGAAGCGACGCGCGAACAGATTCTTTTGGAAGTCGCCAGCGCCTATTTTTCCAGTCTGGCGGCGCAATCTGTTTTGCAGGTGGCTCAGGAAACAGTGAAATCTCGTCAACTGGTCCTGCAACAAACCCAGATGCTGGCGACCAACAAATTGAAGTCGGACCTGGATGTGAGTTTTGCCAGCGTGGATTTCGACCAGGCGACCATCCTGCTGGCCAAGGCGCGCAGCGACCTCAAAGCCAGCTTTGCCGTGCTTTCGACTTTGCTGGCCGAACGCGAACCGCAGAACTTTGCCTTGGCCGATGAACCCATGGCGGCCAACATCACCAATGATGTTTCGGCGTTGATCCTGGAGGCGCTGGCCCAACGGCCGGACCTGGCGCGTTTGCGTTATCAGCGCGATGCGGCCAAGGAATTTGCCAAAGCGGAGGGCAAATTGCCCTATCCGACGGTCAGCGCCCTGGGCGCGGCCGGCGTGATTCCCATTGGGGCTTCGCAATTGGCTTCGGATTATGCGGCCGCCGGGGTCAATCTGAACCTGCCCCTGTTCACCGGCGGACTTTACACGGCGCGCCGCCGGGAAGCGGAATTCAAGGCCAAAGCGGCCGACGAAAATTTGCGCGACCAGGAGAACAACATCATTCGAGACGTGCAGGTCACCAAATTCAACCTTGAATATGCCTACGACCGCGTGGCCCTGACACAGCAACTCTTGCAAAACGCGAATGAAGCCCTGGAACTGGCCCAGGCCCGATTCAAAGGCCGCCTCAGTTCGATCATCGAACTGAGCCAGGCGGAACTGAACCAGACCTCCGCCCAAATTGGCGAAGCCGACGCTCGGTATGATTTCCAAATCCAGCATGCCGCGCTGGATTTTCAACTCGGCCGGCTGCGTTAACCTTCCACTATAGAAAGTGTGTCACATCAGGCCCCTGCCAAGACGTGGGGATTTTAATGTGTTTTCATCTGGCCTTAATGTTCGCAGGGCAACTCATCCTAGATAGAGAGGCGCCCAAGCCCCTCTCACTTCCCTCCGTCCGCGGGAGTCGGCGCGTTGGTCTTGGCCTTGGCCGGCGCCTTGTTCAGGTCGCGCTCCAGGGGCACCTTCAATGAGGCGTAGTTGGCATTGGTGACCACGTCCAGATCAGACCGGGCCTGGTCGTATTGCCCCAGTTCCAGTTGGATGTGCGCCATTTGCAGGTACACCCCTTCCCGCTCGACCTCGTCGCGCGCGAGCTTCAAGGCCTCCGTCCACGCGGCCAGACCGTCTTCCCAGCGCGGCGGATCGGTGCCGTAAAAGGATTGGGCGAAATCGGTGTACAGAATAAAATTGTCCGGGTCCAGCTTGATCGCCTGGCGGTAAAGCGCCTGCGCTTTGTCGAAGACCTGCGCTTCATCCAAATGATAATACTCGCGGGCCGCGCTCCGGAATAGATAAACGGCCGCGGCCAGGTTGTGATAATAAACCGCCTGCGACGGGTTCAATTCGATGGCTTTGTCGTAGTAGGCCAAGGCGTTCGTGAACGGGCCGCGGTGGGCGTAATAATTGCCCAGGTTGTTCCAGGCCGCCGGATTGGTCGGGGCCAATTGGCGCGCGGCCTCCCATTGCGTGAAGGCGCCCTCATCGTCGCGGTTGTCATTAAGAAAACTGCCGAAAGCCAGCCGGATGTTGACGTGTCGCGGATGCAACTCGACGAAATCCTCGTACTCGCGTTTGATGCCGTCCAAACGCTGCTGGATTTTCAAGTTGAGCGTCAGCGTGGAGCCTCCGCCGCCCGCCTTGGCGAAACCATCTGCATCATTCATCCAGCCCAGGACTTCCTTCTCGGCGGTATCGTCATCGACCAGAACCTTGTAGTATTCGTTTTCGACCGGGTCATTCCTATTGATGACCGGGATGGAAGCAGCGGCCGTGTCGGCCACGACGTTGCTTGCGGCTTGCGGCGAATTGGTGGCCAGCACCGCGCCCATGAAACCAACGAGTAAAACACTCACAACTTCAGGATATAGCCGCGAGCGGCGCCGGCAAAGCGCAAATTCACGAATGGCTCTCTGTCCAGGGCGCTAAAGGCTGTTAGTTCCTTATCTCCGAGGTAATCCTCGCGCAACGCGATC
Organism: Verrucomicrobiales bacterium; assembly: GCA_003140095.1. Lineage (GTDB taxonomy): Bacteria > Verrucomicrobiota > Verrucomicrobiia > Limisphaerales > Palsa-1400 > Palsa-1400. The sequence goes on from PLIU01000447.1 coordinate 10,737, forward strand.
GCGGCTCGCGCCAACTTTTCCCCTGTGTCTTGCGCCCCTTGGCCAGCGTAAAGCTGCACGTCCTCGCGCAGTTGGCGCGCCAACGACTCGACTACCTTCAACTGCTCCGTCACAGGCAGGCACTTCAGGTGCTCCAATATTTCGCTCTCGATCTGGGCGCTCATTGCGAGCAAAACATATCATCAGCGCCAAGGCGCGTCAAGAATGAGGTGCCACCGCGCCGTTCGATTGGAACTTTTGCCATTTGAACTCCGGCCGTGCTTTGGCTTTAATGCAGCTAGTTGAATCCGACTCGCGCAGTCTTTTTGGACCGGGATGGGACCCTGATCGAGGAGAAGGAGTACCTCTCGGACCCGGAACACGTCGCGCCTTTCGCGGGCGCGGCGGAGGCGTTGTTGTCCCTGCAAACGGCGGGGTTCATGCTCATTGTCGTTTCCAATCAATCCGGCGTGGGCCGGGGTTTCTTCACCATGAAGGAAGTGGAACGCGTCCATGAGCGGATGACACAATGGTTCTCCCGCAACGGGGTGAGCTTTGAAAGGATTTATGTCGCGCCGGAAGCGCCCGGTCAGGCCAGCCGCGGCCGCAAGCCTTCGCCCCAGTTTCTCCTGGATGCCCGCGATGAATTCGGCCTTGATCTCCACGCCAGCTACATCATTGGCGACAAGTTGAGCGACTTGGAATGCGGCTGGAACGCCGGTGTAAAAAAGTGCATCCTGGTCCGCACCGGTTACGGACGGAAGCTCGAACAAGAAAACCCCGATCGCCTGGCCGCGGCTGTGATTGCGGATGATTTGCCCGCCGCGGCGAAATGGATTTTGGACGCCCCATGAAAATTTTCGGTATCATTCCCGCCCGGCACGACTCTTCGCGTTTTCCCGGAAAACCGCTGGCCTTGATCGCCGGCAAGCCGATGATCCAACATGTCGTCGAGCGTTGCCAAAAGTCCAAGGCCCTGAGCGAGATCATCGTGGCCACCGACGACACGCGCATCTGGGAAGTGGCGCAGGGTTTTTGCCGCGCTGAAATGACCGCCCCCAATCACTCCAGCGGCACCGACCGCATCGCCGAAGTGGCCCAGAACTGCCGTTGCGAGGCGGTCGTCAACGTCCAGTGCGACGAACCGCTGATCGACCCCAGCGTGATCGACGCGGTGGCGGGGGCGTTGGCCAAGGAGGAAATGTCCACCGCAGCCACGCTCATCGACAAGGCGGCGGATTGGGAGAGTCCGAACGTCGTAAAAGTCGTTGTCAACGCCGCAGGCCGCGCCTTATATTTCTCCCGGCGCACTATACCGTATGTCCGCGACGCCGCCACGGGCGCAGAGCAATTGGCGGCGTTTCCGTTTTTGAAGCACTTGGGCATCTACGGTTATCGCCGCCAGACGCTGCTGCGCCTGGTGAAGTTTCCGCTCTCGCCGCTGGAAAAGGCGGAGAAGCTGGAGCAGTTGCGCGCTTTGGAGAACGGCATTGCCATCGCGGTCCTCAAGGTCAAGTACGACTGCGTGGGGGTGGACGTGCCGGCGGACGTCAAACGCGTCGAGTGGCTGCTCAAGAAAGGCCGCGGTTAAAGTATCATGAAATTTATTTTTGTCACAGGCGGGGTGGTCAGTTCCCTCGGCAAGGGCCTGACCGCGGCCGCGCTTGGCACGTTGCTGGAGAACCGCGGGTTGAAGGTTTCGCTGCAAAAGTTCGATCCCTACCTCAATGTCGATCCCGGCACCATGAACCCCTATCAACACGGGGAGGTTTATGTCCTGGATGACGGCGCGGAAACAGACCTGGACCTCGGCCATTACGAGCGTTTCACCAACGTCAAGCTCACCCGCATGAACAACCTCACCAGCGGACAGGTCTATCAAACGGTTTTGGACAAGGAGCGGCGCGGCGATTACCTGGGCAAAACCGTCCAAGTCATCCCCCACATCACCGATGAGATTCAACACCGGATTCACCTGCTGGCCGACCAAAGCAAGGCCGACGTCATCATCACCGAGATCGGCGGCACAACCGGGGACATTGAAGGTTTGCCGTTTCTGGAGGCCATTCGCGAATTCGCCCTGCGGGTGGGCTACAACAACGCCATTTTCCTGCACGTCACCTACGTTCCCTTCATCAAGGCCGCCGGCGAATTGAAGACCAAGCCGACCCAGCAGTCGGTGGCCAAGCTGCGCGAAATCGGCATCACCCCGCACATCCTGGTCTGCCGCTGCGAGCGGCCGTTGGGGCGCGATTTGCGAGAAAAAATTTCCCTCTTTTGCAACGTCCCTTACGAGGCGGTGGTGGAGGAAACCGATGTCGAGCACACCATTTACGAACTGCCGTTGATGCTGCAACGGGAGCGCGTTGATGACCTGGTCTGCCGGTTGCTCCACCTGGACACCGCGCCGGCCAACATGGTGCATTGGCAGGAGATCATCCGCAAGCTTCTGGCCCCGCGCCATCGCGTCCGCATCGGCGTGGTCGGCAAATACATCGAGTTGCACGACGCTTACAAGTCCGTGTATGAAGCCATCACCCACGGCGGCGTGGCCAACGATTGCGGCGTGGAAATCGAGAAGGTCGAAGCGGAGGCCATCGAAAAATTCGGCGCGGAAAAAATGTTGAAAGGGCTGGGCGGCATCCTGGTGCCCGGCGGCTTTGGCGAACGCGGCATCGAAGGCAAGATCGAGGCCGCTCGCTACGCGCGCGAACAAAATGTTCCCTATCTGGGCCTCTGTCTGGGCATGCAGGTGGCCACCATTGAATTCGCCCGCAACGTGCTCAAGCTGGAAAAGGCGCACTCCACTGAATTCCATCCCGAAACTCCCCATCCGGTCATTGCGCTGCTGGACGAGCAAAAGAAGATCACCTCCAAGGGCGGCACCATGCGCCTGGGACGCCAGGCCTGTCAACTGGTTTTGGGCAGCCTGGCCAACCACCTCTACGGCGCCTTCATCATCAACGAGCGCCACCGCCACCGTTACGAATTCAACAACGACTACCACGACGCCTTCGCCAAGGCCGGGTTTTCTTTCAGCGGATCCTCGCCCGACGGCAAGTTGGTGGAGGTCGTCGAATTGCCCAACCATCCCTTTTTCATTGCCTGCCAATTTCACCCCGAATTTCAGAGCAAGCCGGACTTGCCCCACCCCTTGTTCAAAGGGTTCATTGCCGCCGCGCACATCCGCTTGCACCAAAAGCTCCTGCGGTAAAAATCGGGACTCAGCTTCCCGGCCGCCTGGCGGCCGGGGCAGGCGAGGGCGTTTCCGCCGGCGCCTCGGCCCTGGGCACAGTGGTGCTCTCCGGCAGCGACTTGATGTACTCGCTCCAAAGGTCCTGCACGCTCAGGCCGGTAAATTCCCTCCAGAGATCGGGACTGTAGCGGCCTTGGCGCAGGGCATAATTCATCTTGACAACGAACTCGTGATCGTGGTTCCGGACCACATACTCCAGGAAACCCGCCGTGGTTTGATAGCTGTCCGAATACTTGGCCCGGGCCGCGCCCCGGGCGGACAGCTTGGGATGATGCGCCACTGGCTCATAATGGAACCAACGAAAGTAGTCCGCGATTCCTTCCACCATCCAGCCGGGGTTGCGCTGGTTACCATACTGTTGCACCACATGCACCAGCTCGTGCATAACCGAGCCGACCGCCTCATTCCATTCTGGATTCCTGATTTGCCCCTTGATCCAGGATTCGCTGACCTCCACGTCCGTATCGCCGGTGGCCGCCACGCCATCCATGGGTTTGATCGTAATGGTGAATTTTTTCGGCGCCGTAAAACCGTCGCTGGCCAGGCACTCCACCCAAATCGGGTACCACTTGTCAACCGCAGGCTTCAACTGCGTCTCCGCCCACTCCTTCAAATCCGGCGATTGCGACACATCCAGCGTCCACTCGAAATCCTTCAGCCGCGGTTTGATGTTCGGCCCCGCTGGCGTTTCCGTTTCAGTTGGCGTCACCGCCCTGACGTCAATCTCACTAAAAAAAGTGTGGCCGAACTCGTCCCTGTCTTCGGTCTTGAAGATGTCAAATAGAAAATACTGATACTTGCCCAATGAGCCTGAGTCGTCGGAGATGCTGACGGCATATTGTCCGCCCTCGTCGCCAAATTTCGCTCGCGTGTCCACCTTGGCCAGCAGCTTCCAGCCGCATTTTTCGGGATCCGTCCCTCTCTTGGGCGCGGCATTGAAATCGGCGGCTGTGCCGTCGGCGGCATAGAGATTATAGACTTGCAGGGCGCGGCGGCGAGGGTGCCACGAATAAGTATTGACCTGCTTGACGTCAATCAGGCTGCGCAGACGCACTTTGAGCCGTCCTCCTTCACTGCCGGCGGCGAAGAAAAAATTATGGCGCGGATCGTCCTCCTCCTCGGGCAGTTTGCCGTCGTTGAGCGCGCCGAGATTGCTGTTGCCGTGAGGGTCGTTCTCGCCATCCACGATGGTGAACTTTGCATTGGCCTCGTCGGCCGCATCATGCTTGACAGGCTGGGGCGCATTCTTGAACTTGAATTGAGGATCGCCCTCGCTGTTGTGGTCGATGAGCACCTTGATTTCGGCCTGCCCCATCAACCCGGTCAAGAGAAACAGGGCCGTTCCGGCGATGATTCCGCGATTGGTTTTCATATTGCATTCTCCCAAACGGCGCGTTTAGGTTTTGGCCGGGGCCGGGGAGGCAGCGGCCTTGGGCTTGAGCTTTGCGATCTCTTTATGCACGATGGCCACCCATTCCTGGTTTAATTCCTGGACCGTTTTGCCCGTGTCGTCGGCCCAGAAGTCCTCGTAATATTTTCCCTGGCGCAACGCGTCGTTCAATTTCGTGATGATGTGGCGGTCGTATTTGGCGGCGACAAAATTAAGAAAATTGGCGCTGACGCGATACGAGTCGTTGTATTTCGGCTCGTACACCTGCCCCTTTTTCGCGTCGCTCTCGATGCGCCCCTGAATATAAGCGGCGTCGGCGCCGTGACTTTGCGGCTCGTAAAGGAACCAGCGGATGTAATCGGGAATGCCCTCGGTCAACCAGCCGGAGTTGCCCCGGTTGCGACCGCCGGCCCCGCGCCGGGCCAATTCGCCGGGGAAGGCATCTTCCAGCAAAGCCCGGTTCAGCCGCGCCAAATCGCCGCCGTCCGGTTTTTCCTCGCGCAGGTTCACCGTGCTTTCCCGCAACGTCACGCTCTTGAACAGAGCCGCGTCATAAACGCCGGGACCCCCGACAATTCTGTTCAACGCGCCCAGCAAATTCGTGCGCAAAATGTAAGATTTGGGGCCGGGTCCGCGATAATCCGCCAGCGCCTTGCGCTCGGCCGCAGTCAGTTGCCGGCTCACGAACACCGGAACAGGGTCGCCCTTGTCCTTGAGTTTTTGCGCCAGGGAAAGCAGGTTGGTGATGTCGCCCAGGGCGAAGCTTCCCGGCGCGTTGTTGCGCCGCCCGCCGCCGTATTGCTGCACCACATGCACCTCCTCATGCAGCAAGGCGCCCACGGCCTGTTTGTCCAATTGTCCCCGAAACCAGGTGGCATTGGCTGTGACCCGCGTGCCGCCGGTGGCGGCCACGCCGTTGCCGGGTTTGATGACCACGCTAAAATTCGTGGGCGGCGTGTATCCCTGAGTGGGCAGCATGGCGCAGATTTTGGGATACCATTGCGCCAACACCGGCGCCAGCTTGTGCTCGGCCCAATCCGTCATATCCGGCGCCTTGGAGGTGTCGATGGTGATTTCACACGACCCGTCCGGGGCATGGATGACGTAAGGGGCGGCAGGAGCTGAAGATTCCGGCGGCTGGTTCGTGGCAGCGGGATGAACGGCCATCGGCGGCGGCGGGGCCTCGGTTTTGCAGCCCGGCGCCAGCATGGCGCATACCGCCGCGAGCAGCACCGCCATTTTCATAGTGAAGGGGTTTTTCCTGGGAATTCGGCGTTCCTTCATTGTGATCACTTCATTCATGACCGTTCGCGCCCCTGAAACTCGGATGAACCTGGCTCTCATCATAACACCCGCCAACATCGCTCCAGCCATCAAACGGGTCAATCCCAAAATGCTTCAAAACCGGAACTGCGCCGGCTTCACCTATTGGTGGAGCCGCAGCATTGGACACTTCACTCTTAATGTGATAAAATGAAGCCATGAAAAATATAAAAAGGGGGTCTGTATGACCCGGCTGGGAAAAATAGCCAGGTTGCCGCGCAAGCTGCGCGAAGAGTTAAACGTCCGCCTCCAGAATGG
>PLIU01000331.1 GCA_003140095.1 Verrucomicrobiales bacterium
GCTCAAAAACTGAGATGCGCACATTGGGAAGCCCATCCAAACACACGTTTTGCATTCGCATTTTAAACGTGGTAGTGTGACAAGTCTGCGGCGCTCAGGCGCCTGTTCTTTGAAAGTTTGCAGTCGCGAAGCCTGAAGATGGGTTGCCGAAACGTTGGCTTAACCAGAGTCGGGCAGGGCTGCGGATTGCGTGGTTTTCACGCATAACAGGCTCGAACGATCCGGTTCGATCAAACCAAATCAAACCAAATCAAACCTGCCGCAGGGAAAAATGGACTTGCCGCGGGAATGAGGCGGACGGAATACCGGCCGGTCAAACCCAGTCAAACCTGGCCGAACTACGAAAGATCAAGGGCTCGCAGGAGTCAGAACAAATTAAGAACGGCCCGCTCCACGGGATGCTCGCCCCTCCCGAAACAGTCAAATCCGATCAAACTGAATCAAACCAAATCAAACCTGCGGGAATGAGGGTGGCCGAAATTAGGCTGCCGGTGGCGAGAGAGGCCGGTGGAATAAAGTCTGGTCAAGCCCAGTCGGACCAGTCAGACCCGTTCAAACTCAAAAAGGAAGCTTTGACATAAGAAAAACTAATTCTTAGCGACGCAATAGACCCACGCCACGGGTGGTCTTGGTTTGGAGGAAAGATTCCGTCGGATACGGAACAACTTAAGAGCGGTCCGCCTTTGCCAAGGCTACGGCGGAAAGGCCCGCTTTGCGGGCTGAGACGCCCGCCGCCGCCAAGGCTTTGGCGGGCAGGCCGACGGGGGCGGTTGAGACGACCGCGCTCCCGAAGAAGTCGCTCATGATGCGACGGTCCACTAGTCCACCCAATCCACCCAAAAATTCGTTTTGAATTCCAATCGGAACGTGGTATTGTGGGAAGTCTGCGGCGCTTGCGCGCCTGTTCTTTGAAAGTCTGCGGTCGGGAAGGTAAAAAGCTGAAGGATGAAGGATGAAGCAGCCGGGCAGTCAAACCTGGTCAAACTTGGTCAAACCCAGTCAAACCATAAACGATGTTATAATAAAACAACTTCCATAGGGCTCCTTAAGAGGCTAAAGGCTGAAGCAGCCAGGCGACGTCACCGCCGCTCAGTCAAACCGAATCAAACCAAATCAAACCAAATCAAACCTGTGAGAGGGAAGTATCTAGGACGCATGTAGTTGCACGGGAGCAGAACGGGGCAAAACAAGGCTGAAGGACGAAGCAGGGACACCCATTGGGTGCTGATGCAGGAAGAAACCTCAAGTGTGACCGCTTATTTTGGACAAAAAGGCAAAGCGGTGCAGTCAAACCGGGTCAAACCCGGTCAAAACTCAATCTTAATCGATTTACTTATGTTAAGCTCAGATTTGACTCGCTTGTGGCTAAAATCGTCGCGGGAAACCAGCCTAATCAAGCCGAATCAAGGCAAATCAAACCAAATCAAACCTGCGGGGCGGTTGGAGTGTCCCGAAATTGGACAAACGATGCGGAAAAAACGGTGGCGGAAAGCGGGGCGTCAGGCCGAGTCAAAGCCAATCAAACCGGTTTTACTACTAACTTGCTCGAGATACTTATGTTAAGCTCAATTTTATTGGACGAAAGATTTTGTCGGAAGCGGAACAACGTAAGAGCGGCCCGCTTCGCGGGCAGTCAGAACAAATTAAGAGCGGCCCGCTTCGCGGGCTGGGACCCCCGTGGCCGCCAAAGCTTTGTCGGGCAGACCGACGGATGCGGTCCGGACGACTGCGCGCCCGAAAAGGTCACTTGTGATTTGGGGCTTACCTTATTTACCTTATCTTGTATCCTGGCATTTGCTTCCAGGGCCGTGTTCTTTTATGGTTTAGGTGGTATGTTGTTAGTATGAATGATCGATTCGATTGGCCGCTGGCGTTTGACGCGGAAAAGTTTCTGCGGCAACGCATGGATTCGTTCCTGGAGCGCAACAGCTTCGCGCGCCACTTGGCCGGGCGCATGCGTGAGGAAACCGGCACCGACTTTTTTGAATGGATCGATCATCTGGCCTTGGAGGCCGAGGCTGAACAGAAGCTGCGGACGTTAGGAATGGTGGCGGACCGGGTCGAGTCCCCCGGCGGAGAAACGGTCCTGCAGCATCCGCGCGCGACGCTGCCCCGTGTGGTCCTGTCGGCCGAGGCGGGCCGGATGGGGATTTCGTTGCGGCCGGAATTTGTGGCGGAATTTGTGGCGGCTCATTCGCTGGCGGGGCCCATCCAGGGCGGGCCCTACTCCCGCTTGCGCCGGGTGCTGGTGTGCGAGGAGAACGGCGCGCGGTTAGAGGCGCTGGAACGCAATGCCTATCGGGGTTTTGTGCCGGCGCCGCTGGACTCAGCCAATTTGAAGAAAATGGTCGAAGCGCGAGACCTCTGGCGCACACGGCGCCGTCATTGCGTCCCACCGGCCAAGGGATTTGACGCCGCCAGGACGATTCTGGACCAGGCGCTGGAATCGGTGGGCCAGGATTTGGCCTGCCATTTCTTCTTCCAGGAAGAACGCCGGTATTGGGAAAGCCGCAACCGCGCCGCCCAAGTGCAAAAGCGCCGCCAGGACGGCCTCGGCCTGGGCTGGGGAAACCACGATCACCACACCTTCCGCTGTTCGCGCGAACATTTTGTCGATGCGGTCGAATTGCTGACGCGGCTCGGTTTCGCCAAGCGCGAGCGCTTCTATGCCGGCGCGGAAGCCGGCTGGGGTGCGCAAATTGCCGAACAATCCAACACTGGCATTGTCGTGTTCGCCGACGTCGATCTCCGGCCGGAAGAGACAGAAATTGATTTTTCCACCCAGCGGCTTTTGCCGGCCTCCGAACTGGGCACGGTCGGTTTGTGGGTAGGATTGCATGGGGAAAGCATGCTGGAGGCGGGGATGCATCATTTGGAAGCGCGCTTTGATTTTGAGGAGTTGCGGGCGCAATTGGAAGGCCAAGGCGTGCGCACCATGCAGCCGTTCTCGAATTTCGAGTTTCTGCGCCAGGCTTTCACCGAGGGAGAACGGTGGCCGGTGGCACCTGAGCGGCTGAATGCGCTGCGGCAAACGGGCCTGATCACGGTGGAGCAGGGGGAGCGGTTTTTGCGGGAGGGCGCGCTGGGCAGCCATTTGGAGAATTTGCAGCGGCGCGGCGGATTCAAGGGCTTCAACCAAAACGCCGTCAGCGTGATCATTAGCGCCACAGATCCGCGCAAGAACCTGCAGGCGGCCTGAGTGCTGACAAAACGGCCTTCCACTTCATCCAGCGCGTGTCAATAAGATCGTGCATAAACTCATGCTTGTTCCCCAGGTTGACACAGGATTTCCAGTGTCAAGCAATAATCCCGATAGCCCATGGCCCGCCAAAAGTTCACCCCGGCTTGGTTGTGGGCCAGGACGGAGACGGTCAGCCGTTGCGCTTTGGGCCAGATGTGGCCGCGCAGCAACGCCATCGCCTGGCGTCCGATGCCTTGCCGGCGGCGGTGACGGAGGACGAAGAAATGGCGCAGATAAATCTCGCCGGCTTGGGCGCGATAGAGCGCGTAAGCGGCCACTTCGCCGCCGACCTCGAAGACGACTGCCTCATAAGCCTCGTCCAGCCAGTTTTTCATGCGCTCTTCCAGTTCCGCAACGTTCATTCGGTTGCGGTGGAGTTCGTCGGCAATGAGTTGTTGATTCAGTTCCGCCAGAATCCGGCAGTCGCGCTTGGTTGCCAGTCGCCACGTCATGCGCTTAATTCACCGGACTTGGAGCGTTTGCGCCAGGGCGACCGCCCGGCTTTCCAGCCACGATTCCCGCTCGTGCTGGGACTGTTCGTCGCCCTGCGACAGCAATTGCACGCCTGGCAGCATGTCGGTCTCGATGAGAAAAAGCCGCCGGCCTTGAAGGAAGATAGCCACAGCAGTCTTGGGAGAAACCGGCCTAAGATAAATGAAGGAAATCATGCCCTCCCGCGCTTCCGGATGGTAATGAATGGTAATGGAGTTCCCATACTCGCGCCTGGCAAACTCGCTCAACGCCTTTTCCCGCCCTTGCTTCTCGAGCATCGTCATCATGGAACTGTGTTCCAAAATGGCCTGCTCTTTAAAGGTGATGCGGCTGCCCCAATTGTCGCCAAAGGTCACCCCTTGCGGGCCATCGGTCAGAATCCGGCCACCCACTTCCGGGCTGACGGGAAAATCAACGGAAAATCCGCCTTCCGGCGAGGTGTAAGTCGGGCCGTGGACGGAGCCGGCCAGCCGGTGCGACGAGGCGCAACCGCACAGCAGGAAGGCCATGCCGAGAGATATTGCCATTATGGCGGATTTTGTTGTCATGGTTACCAGGCCGCGTGCTCAATAATAAGCGAGAGAAAGCGTAATCCGCGCCGCCACCCAATCAAAGCCCTATTCATCTTCCAAGCACCCGGCACATTCGCACGCCATCGCCAACGGAGAGCAACACCGATTCCACCCGTTTGTCGCGCGCCAATTTGCGGTTCAACTGGTCGATGGCTCGGCCGTTGGGATGGCGAATGGGGGCGTTGCGGCCCAACCGCCCGCCCCACAGCATGTTGTCAAACAGAATAAGCCCGTTCTCCCTCATGCGCGGCAGAACCAATTCGTAATAATCCTCGTATTCCGGTTTGTGCGCGTCGATGAAGGCGAGATCGAATCGCCGGTCGGCCTGGATTTTCTTCAAATTATCAATGGCGGGACCCAGGCGCAGTTCGATCTTTCCATCCACCTTGGCCCGCGCCCAGTAGCGGCGGGCGATATCCGTCCATTCCCGGCTTGCATCCAGGCAGAGCAGCCGGCCGCCCGGCGGCAAGCCGCGGGCGATGCAGATGGAGCTGTAACCGGTAAAGGTCCCCACTTCGATGGCCGCGCGGGCGCCAATCGCCGCCGTCAGGATGGTCAGAAACGCGCCTTGGTCGGGCCCGATTTGCATTTCAGCGATGTCCCCCAAGGCGGCCGTCTCTGCCCGTAGCGCCTCCAGCGAGGCGTCGCGCTTTCCGGCGCCGCAGGCGCAAACGTAGCGGAAAAGCCGGTCGTTCAGGGCCGTGTATTTGAGAATGGGTTGGGCGCGCCGTTTCATTGTTTTCTATTTGACGCTCCGGAATTTACCGACCGCCATACGGACAAGCAATATGTAATTTTTTGGAAAGAAGAAAGTCTCTTGCGTTTAAATGCGCGAGTGACAGACTGTGTGTATTCGTCCTGCTGTAAGATGAATTTCGATGCGGGAGAGCAAAACAGCTATGCCAAAAGCCGAGACCAGCAAAATCGTCTAGCTTGTTGCGTTTGGAAGGTAAGAATATGACTCTTCATCGCAGATCGTTTCTGAAACAACTGGGTTTGGGCGCGGCCGGGTTGGGCCTGGTTTCTTCATGGCCGATTCGGGGCGCCGCGGATGAGGCTGCGGCCCGGTCGCTTCCGCGCAGCACGCCGGAAGAGCAAGGCGTCTCCTCGGCCGCCATCCTGGCGTTTTTGGAGGCGATCGAAAAGAGCGAGCACGAATTTCACAGCTTCATGCTGGTTCGTAACGGCCACGTCATCGCCGAAGGTTGGTGGCCGCCTTACCGCGCGACAGCCAATCACATGCTCTATTCGTTGAGCAAGAGTTTCACCTCGACCGCCGTCGGCTTCGCGGTCTCGGAGGGCAAAATAAAAGTCAACGACGCCGTCACTTCCTTTTTCCCGGATGACCTGCCCGCCTCAGTGAGCGAGAATCTGGCGGCTCTCCAGGTGAAACATTTGTTGACGATGTCCGTGGGACACGCGACGGATTCGACGCCGATCATCGGGCGGGAGCAAGATTGGGTGAAGACCTTCCTCGCGTTGCCCATCGCCAATCCGCCGGGCAGCGCTTTTCTCTACAACAGCGGCGGCACGTATATGCTCTCGGCCATCGTGCAAAAAGTTTCGGGCCAGAAGGTCATCGATTATCTCCGGCCGCGTTTATTCGAGCCGTTGGGAATCGACGGCATGACTTGGGAAACCTGTCCGCGCGGCATCAACACCGGCGGCTGGGGCTTGAGCGTGCAAACCGAGAACCTGGCCAAGTTCGGCCAGCTCTACCTGCAAGCAGGCCTTTGGCGCGGACGACCGCTTCTCCCCGCGGCCTGGATCGAGGAAGCCACCACGTCCAAGATTCAGCAACCGCCACCGCATGACGCTGACCTTGAAAAAGCCAAACTCACCAGCGACTGGCTCCAGGGCTATTGCTACCAATTTTGGCGGTGCCGGCATCATGCTTTTCGCGGCGACGGCGCTTTTGGCCAGTACGCCATCGTCATGCCGGACCGGAAAGCCGTGGTGGCAATCACCTGCGAAACCAGCAACATGCAGTCCGAGTTAAATTTGGTCTGGGATTTCCTCCTGCCCGCCATGCAAGACAATCCGCTGCCAGCCGATGGGGCGTCGCAGGGCCGGCTCCGGCAAAAGCTGGCCGCGCTGGCGCTGCCTTTGCCAGACGGAAAAGCCGATTCGCCGCTCGCCGTCAGCATCTCCGGCAAAACTTTCAAAACCGAGACCAACCCAGCAGGAATGCAAAGCGTCTCGCTCCGATTTCAAGGCGACACGTGCGCCTTTACCTTGAACGACGCCCAGGGCGAATACCCGATCCAGTGCGGCTTGGGCAAATGGGTGGAGGGCATATCCAACATGCCCGGCATCCCGCCAAAAATCACCGTCGGCGACTTGCGTCCATGCAAAATCGCCGCCAGCGGCGCGTGGCGGGACGGGAACACTTTTTCTATGATCTGGCGGTTTTACGAAACCCCGCACTCGCAAACGGTCACCTGCCGATTCGACGGGGACAAAGTCAAAATCGAATTCTTGACCAGCATCACGCAAAAATCCGCGCCGCATCCGGCGCCGAACATCGTCTTGCAAGGGGTTGCAACCTGACTTGTTGCGGATATACTCCATGTCGATGGCCAAGATAGTCCTCGCCACGGTGAACGCCCGGTATATCCATGCCTCCTTCGGGCTGCGTTATCTGCTGGCCAACCTCGGGCCGTTGCGCGCCGAAACCAGCCTGCTGGAATTTGACCTCCAGCAGCGGCCCGTCGATGTCGCCGAAGCCATCCTGGCGCGCGAGCCGAAGATTGCCGGCTTGGGCGTCTATATTTGGAATGCGTCCGAAATCGCTCAAGTCGTCGCCACCCTCAAACGCGTCCGGCCTGAACTCATTGTCATTCTGGGCGGGCCGGAAGTGAGCTACGAAGTCGAAGAACAGGAAATGGTCCGCTTGGCCGACTACGTCGTCACTGGCGAGGCCGATCTGAAATTTGCCGAAGTCTGCCGGCAAATCCTGGCCGGGACGCCGCCGGCGGGGAAAATCGTGGCGGCGGAGACGCCGGACTTGGCGCAACTGGCGCTGCCCTACGATCTTTACACCGACGAAGATGTGGCGCATCGCGTCATTTACGTGGAGGCGTCGCGCGGCTGTCCGTTCACATGCGAATTCTGCCTCTCGTCGCTGGAGGTGCCGGTGCGGCAATTTGCGCTGCCGTTGCTGCTGGGGGAAATGCAGCGGCTGCTGGACCGCGGGGTGAGTCAATTCAAATTTGTCGATCGCACCTTCAATTTGAACATCGCCGCCAGCAAGGCCATTCTGCAATTCTTCCTCGAACGCTGGCGTCCGGGATTGTTCATCCACTTCGAGATGATCCCGGACCGCCTGCCGGAGGCCTTGCGCGAAGTGATCGCCCAATTCCCGCCCGGCGCGCTCCAATTCGAGGTCGGCGTGCAGACTTTCAACGAGGCCGTTTCCAGAAACATCAGCCGCCGCCAGGATTACGCGCGATTGGAGCAAAACTTCCAGTTCCTGCGCCGCCAGACAGGCGTCCACGTTCACGCCGATTTAATCGTGGGTCTGCCCGGGGAAACGTTGGAGAGTTTTGCGGCCGGCTTTGACCGATTGGTCGCCCTTGGGCCGCAGGAGATTCAAGTCGGAATTTTGAAACGGCTGCGAGGCACGCCGATCGTGCGCCACGACCAACCCTGGCAAATGGTCTATAGTCCGCATCCGCCCTACGAGATCCTGCGCAACAACCTGCTGGATTTTGCCCTTATGCAGCGATTGCGGCGTTTTGCGCGCTACTGGGACATGGTCGGCAACAGCGGCAATTTCATCGAAACGACGCCCCTGTTATGGAGCGGCGGAGCGTCCCCGTTCGCGGCGTTCATGCAATGGAGCGATTGGCTGCACGCGCGGGCGGGCCAGCGGCACGGCATCGCCCTGGCGCGGTTGGCGGAGTGGATTTTTGTGTATTTAACAACACAGCACAGCCTGGCTGCGGCGGAAGTGGCCCAGAGTCTGTGGCGCGACTGGCAGCGCGCCGGGCGCCGCGAGAAACCGGAATTCCTGGCCCCATATTTGACGAATGTGCATGTGCGGATGTCCCGCATCCAACCTGTCGCGCCCAAGCGGCAGGCCCGGCATCTTGGGAAAGTGACGGCGGCATGATTGACAATTTTGCATTTCAATCAACGAACCGGCCGAGGCATGGTAAAAAGCATGATTGAGAGATATGAAGCAATACATGGTGATCGAAACCTTCTTTCCGGGATGCAAAGGAAAGATCTACGCGAGATTTCGTGCGAAGGGCAGAATGTTTCCAACAGGGTTGACGTATCTAAATAGCTGGCTGGAAAAGGATGGTGACCGATGTTTTCAGTTGATGGAAACGAACGATCCTTCGTTGTTCAAAGTATGGTTCGAGGAGTGGAAGGATTTGGCCAGCATCGAGGTCATAGAGATTGGGGAAAAGCCACGTGAGTAAAACCATTCTCAATCGAATCTCAGATGGGCGCACTGACTTGGTGTTCGATTACGTCTCCGCGGGCCATGCCGCCAACTCGACGGACACCAGCGGAGTGTCTCTCATCAAGTGGTGCGCTTATTATGGCGATGTCAGTTGCATCAGGTTTCTGCTCGCCCATGCAGAGTCCCTGAAAACGCTGGGTGAAAACCTCGATCTCAATGGCGCCGTCTTTCATGGGCACTGGCGTCTGTGCCAGTTTCTCGTTGAAAATGGCGCGGACGTGAACCTTCCTCTGCAGGATACCGGAGAAGCTCCGCTGCACGCCGCCTTTTGCAAAGCCGAAAGTCCCGCCCACACCCAAGTCGTCAGAGTTCTGCTCGCTGCGGGAGCGAACCCCGATTGCGTGACCAAACCATCCTTGGAAACGGATGGATTCATGAGGGACTGCCGATCGAGAGCCGAAACTCCTCTCCACCGCGCCGCCGCCTTCGGCACAGAGGAGTCCATCCAGCTTCTTCTTGACGCAGGGGCTGCCAAAGACGCCAAAGACATGAACGGCGATTCACCGCTCACTTGGGCGAGTTGGCACCTTCGCCCTGCTTCTATTCTAAGGAAACTTTGTTATGGCGCATTTCGCATACGCCCGGAATACCTCGGCATGGAAGCCAATTTACTTGGGAAGCCACATGATTAACAGGAGGAAACCTCTATCTCTCAAACGGAAACACCACTATGAAAGCATATCTAATTATCACCGGCACGCTTTTTGGCCTGATCGCCGTGATGCATCTCCTCAAAGCCATCGGCGATAGGCAACAGATGGCAACTGATCCAGTGAGTTTCTTTGCCATGGCGGCGCTTGGCGTTGTCGCGGCGGCCCTATCGGTGTGGGCTTGGCGCCTGTTCCGGTTGCAGCGCCGGTCTTGACTCATTGATCAATTATTCCCCTGTGCGGTGGCCAGTTCGCGGCGGGTGAAGAGGAAAATGCCCACCACGCAAAAGAAGCCGCCCAGCAACAATACGATTTGGGCCACCGCCAGACCCAATTGCCCCCATCTAATGCTCCGCCCGGAGCTGAGAGAGTCAATCGGCGAAAAGCTTTCCACCAGATTGATGATTTTGAGCGCCCCTTGAAAAAACGGCAGCACCACAATATCGACCACCGTGTGACCGTATGCCCCTTTGGATGCGTCGTAACCAACGATCGTGCCCTGTTCCACCACGGTGGCCACGGTCCCGCTGGACAAGCCAATGAAAAGCACGGCCAAGGACACAAAGGCAGCGACAGGAAACGAAAGAAAACTGGCCGCCGCCAGGCCGATGGAAGCCAGCAACGCCAGCCAGCAAAAAATGACCATCAGGCCGCGTATAAAATTGACGCCGAACGTGCTTTCCGGATAGAGCAGTTCTATTCCCTCCTCCAACGGGAAGGTCAGGTTGACGTCGTTTGGGTTGCCAACCTCGATCCAGAGGTGTCCTTGATCGTCCACCAAGTTGGGCGGCACGGTGAATTCCTGGAAGGAATCCGCCGGAAATGTTTCTGACAATTCAACGGGATTGCTGGAGTTGGTCGGGCCGATCCTCCAGAAGGTGGTGAACTGTGCGTCCGGGTTGGGGCTGGCGGTCTGGAACTTGATGCGCAATTGCAACTTTTGATTGCGTAAACGATCCTGCAAGGTGTGCAGGTCAATGCCAATCAGCCGCGACTTGAAAGGGGCCAAATCGGTGTATTGAGCTTTGAGTCTCTCGGTGATCTGCCTTCGCATTTCCGCCCGATCGAAGCCATTCATCGTCGATGGGTCCTTGACCACTCGTTTCATGATCTGGTCCACCGCCGGGTTGAGGTCCTGCGTCCGCTCCCGGGCCGAGGCGCGCGAAACAAAAATGTCCTCGCGCAGGATTTTTTGCTGGTCGGGCGAAAGCCGGCCGGCGCGCCATTGCAAGAGGACGAAAATGGCGGAACCGGCCAGGGCCAGCAACACAACATTGAGGGAGAGAAGGCCCAGCCATTTGCCCAGCCAGATTTGCCAGCGGGCAATGGGTTTGACGGCCACCATCTGCATCTGGCATTCCTCGACGTCCCTGGCCAGCGTGCCGCAGGAAAGCCACAGCGTGGCGAAACCAAGCAGCGCGGCCGTGGTGCTCAGAGTATATGTCAAGAGTATTTGCACCATGCCCTGGGCGGTGCCGTCGTCCTTGATCAGCAACGGCAGTCCCACCACCGCGGCCGCCAGCATGGCGCAGAGAACCCAAAAAAGCCGGTAGCGAAAGGCCGCCTTCCAAGTCAAACCTACGATGGTCGCGATTTTGTTCATTTCCCGTCCGGCTTGCCGAGCAAGGAGGAAAGCTTCTCATTGGCTTGGCTCAGATCGGCGGGGGCAGGCGCGGGCGCGGGCGTGGGCGTGGTGTCCGGCTTCTCCGTCGGCCTGGCCAGCGAAGCCAATTTGGTTTGGTCGATCTTTTGCTCCGGCGCGGCCACAGCGGCGGGTTCCACGGTTTTGGGCGGCGCGGCGACCGTCAGCCGCTCCAACAATTTGTCTCCCGCTGGCGCGGCTTCGGCGTCGCCGCGCAGGTAGGCGGCGACGTTGCTGCCGGAAGTCGCCCCGGAGGTTTCGGACATGGCTTCCTTGGCTTTGCGCACCACTTCCAGAAAATAGCTCTCCAAATTCTGTGTCGGATTGTCGATCTGGACTTTGTCGGCGGCGACATCCTGGCGGATGAGGTCCAAAACCTTCTTCATGCTCTCGCGCCCCAGCGCCGGCATGGTGATGCGGACGGCGTCGGGCTTGGCCAGCAATTCGCGCAACGGGCCTTGGGCGTGGATGCGGCCGCCATAATAAATGACAACGCGGTCGCAGACATCTTCCACATCGGCCAGGAGGTGGCTGCTGAGAATGACGGTCTTGCCGCGGCGGGCCAAAGCCAAGATCAAGTCCTTGACTTCGCGGCAGCCGATGGGGTCCAGACCGGCGGTCGGCTCATCCAAAATGACCAGATCGGGGTCGTTGATAAGCGCCTGGGCCAGGCCGATGCGGCGCTGCATGCCTTTGGAGAACTCGCCCACGACCCGCGTGCGAACTTTGCTCAGGCCGACCATTTCCAGGAGTTGTTCGTTGCGTTTATCGCGTTCAGCGGCCGGCAGATCAAACAAGTTGCCGAAAAAGTCCAGCGTCTCGTGCGAATCCAAAAAACGATAAAGATAGGATTCCTCCGGCAAATAGCCAATGTGCGCCTTGCTGGCAACGTGGCGCGGCGAATGGCCGAAAACCTCGATGTGCCCGCGCGTGGGATAGAGCAAGCCCAGCAGCAATTTCACGGTGGTCGATTTGCCCGATCCGTTCGGTCCGAGCAAACCGAAGACTTCGCCGCGGCGAACCTCGAAATCGACGTTATCGACAGCCTTTGCCTTGGGCCGACCCCAGAAGTCCTTGAAGATTTTTGTCAACCCACGGACCGAGACGATGACCTGCCCGGCCTTGGGGGCGGCTGCGACAGAAGGAGATTCGGCCACGGCGCTCATGCGCTGACGGCCGCGGGCTTCAAGCCCGCCGGCGGTGAACTGGGCGGTTCGGACGCGGCTGTCGCCAGGTGGGGTTCCAACTCCTCACCCTGCCGCACCAACCGGGCGCTGTTGAAGACCACCATCAAGGACCCAACTACGTGCAGAATGGCGGCAATAATCGGGTCGATGATTTTAAGCGCGGCCAGAATCAGTCCGCCGATGACAAAGAGAATGCCGATGAGGAAATTCTGATTGATGACCGATCGTGTTTGGCGGGATAGCCGCACTAAAAACGGCAGCCGGCGCAGATCGTTGTTCATCAACGCAATGGTCGCGCTGTGAATGGCCACTTCGCTTCCGGCGGCGCCCATGGCGATGCCCAAGTCCCCGGCGGCCAGCGCAGGCGCGTCGTTGACGCCGTCGCCAACAACCGCGACGCGGTAGCCTTTGGCTTTGACTTGCCGGACGAAATCGACTTTGTTTTGCGGCAGGCATTCGCCCAGGCATTCTTCGCAGCCGATCTCGCGCGCGACGCGGGCCGCGACCGGCTGGCGGTCGCCGGAAATCATGGCGATGCGGCGCACGCCGCTGGCCTTCAGGCCGGCCAGCGCTTCGCGCGCCTCGGATCGAGTTTGGTCCTGCAGTCCAACCCAACCGATGCAGCGCCCGGCGCGGGCGACAAAAATCAGGCTGAAGCCCTCCGTTTCATTAAGATCGACCGATTTGAGGAAATCATCCGGGACACCCTGGTCTTTGAGCCACTGCGCGCGGCCGACAAAGATTTTGGCTCCGTCGATCGAAGCGCCGACGCCGCGACCGGCGGCTTCGGCAAAGTCTTTAGGCTCGGCCAAGGGCACGCCCGCCTCGCCGGCTAATTGGGCCAGGGCCTTGGCGGCGGGATGGTTGCTGTATTTTTCGGCCGAAGCGGCGATGCGGAGCAATTCGGCGGGAGCGGTCCCTCCCAGAGGCGCCAGGCGGCTGACGGCCAGCTTGCCGGTGGTCAGGGTGCCTGTTTTGTCAAATACGAAGGCGTTGATGCGCGCCGCCAATTCGATGTCGCCCACGTTTTTGATCAAAATGCCCAGGCGGGCCGCGGCCGAGAGAGCGGCGACCATCGCGCTGGGGGTCGCCAGGATGAAAGCGCACGGGCAACTAACGATGAAGACGGCGATCACGCGGCTCAAGTCTCCCGTAAAGGCCCAGACCAAAGCGCCAATGACCAGCACCAGCGGCGTGTAAAAGCCCATGTAATGATCGATGATCCGCATGATGGGCAGCTTGGTCCTCTCTGCCGCCAGGATTAGTTCGCGCACCTTGCCCAAAGTCGTGTCCTCGCCCGCGCGCGTGACTTTGATCTCCAGCGCGCCGGTCAGATTTTGCGTGCCGGCGAAAACCTCGTCGCCCGGCTTTTTATCCACCGGCAGCGACTCCCCGGTGATGGTGGCCTGGTTGAACGAGCCTTGGCCGCTGAGAATCACGCCGTCAGCCGCGACGTTGTCTCCAGGGCGAACGCGAATGACGTCTCCGACGGCGAGTAATTTGGTTTCCACTTCCTCCTCGCCGGAGGCGGTCACGCGGCGGGCCTTGGGCGGAGTCAGTTTGATGAGCGATTCGATGGAAGCGCGGGCGCCCTCGGCGGTGCGCGTCTCGATGATTTGCCCCATCAACATGAAGAAAGCGATAACGCCCGCTTGCTGGAAGCCGCCCACCATCAGACCCGCCGCCGCCGAACCGAAGGCCGCCAGCACGGCCAGGGCGACCAGTTCATTGGTGGTCAGCAGGCCCCGCCGCAAATCCTCGATCGCCGTCCACACAATCGGGTAGCCCAGAATGATGGCACCGATCATCGCGCTGCCGGAGGCGATGGGGTTGCCGGGTTCAGCAAAGAACCAGGTTATGACGAAGGAATTGATCAGAAAGACCAAGCCCGCCAGAGTTTGCGCCAGTGGCAGAACGGCATGATCGTGATCGTGCCCGTGGTCGTGGTCGTGATGATGGTGCCCCCCACTGGCGCACGATTCATCGTGTTCATCGTCGCGGCGGCTTAAGAGAGATGTGACTTGCATAGATTTTTAAGGTGAAGTGGGAAGACCATTGGTCGAAGGCACTTGCGGTTCGCGGCCCAATTGGAGGCGGTACTCCCGCGAATTAGGCGGCAAGAGTATCTTCTCCTGCGCGTTGGTATAGACACTCTGCAAAATAGTCATTTGGCGAATGCGTTTGAACAATTCCGGATCGCGCTCGTATTGAGCCAGCAGATTGGTGAAAACTTCCGCTTGCGAGGCCATCATTTCCACCTTGCGCTTGCGGGTGGCCTCGGCGACCTTCACGCGCGTGTCGGCTTCACCGGTCGCCCTGGCCACGTTGGTGTTGGCGTAGCTTTGAGCCGCTTTGAGCAGTCTATCTCGTTCCTGCGTAGCTTTAACAACTTCGGCGAACTTGGCCTGCAAGTAGAGCGGCGGAGAGTGGCCAACAGTAACAGCGCCCACATCCACCGTCACACCCAAGTGTTGCGCATCGATCAAATCGCGCACCTGCTGCTCCACCCGCTCACGAAAGGCAGCCTGATTGCTGGTCAGGATGCCATCGACGGGAAACTCGCTGGAGGCCCGAAGCAAGGCGTTATTAAGCGCGTTGGTAATGAAGGCGGAAGCATTGACAAACTTAAAAATAAAGACCGACGGATCCGTGATCCGGTAGTACGCGGTGGCCCAAACGTGAATAATATTGGTGTCGGCGGTGAGCGCGTAGGTGATGATAGCGGGATTGAGCTTGGATGGGCCCGACGACGGCGTTGGCACGTTGTTGGCCCGCTCTTCCGGGGTCTGGTACCAGCCGACGGAAGCATCGGCATTGGTCAGCGAGGTGATGCGGAGTTTGACCACTTCATCAATCGGGTGTGGCCAAGCCCAGTGTGCGCCCGGCCCGAAGAGCCGCCCACCTTCCACCGGCCTGCCCAGGCGCAATATGATGGCTTGTTCCTGCGGCCCGACAGTGAAAAAGCCCGAACCGAGAAAGACCAGCACCAGGGCCACCATGATGATCTGAACAATAACAAAACTGCTGCGCATCGCCTCCGCCAGCGCTTGAGAGCTGGCGTCTTCGGCGGGCGGGCCGCTGCCTGGGGGCGGCACGTTAGGGTTTTGTGAGTTCATTGGTCAGACTTTTGGCTGGTTCTGCCATTTGCAGCCACTGCAAAGGCGATGTGCTCAGATCCAGCACCAAGGTCGTGTTCTTCTTCAAGAGTTGATCCATGGCGGCGATTTGCATGTTGAAAATGGCCAGGTTCGGGTTCTGTTGCAGAACCTCCAGCGATTTCATCATCTGCGACTCGCCGTAGCCTTGGATGATGAAGGCCTGCGCTTCCGCGTCCGCTAACAAATTGGCCGCCGTGCCGTCGGCAGTGGACTTGATCCTGGTGGCATCCAGCTCGCCTTGCGAATTGATCTGGTCGATGTAGTACTGCCGCCCGGAGTTCATGCGGGCAAAGACGTTTTGCGTCACGCTTTCCGGCAGGCCGATCTTTTGGATCTGCAGGAATTTGATCTCCACCCCGTAGTGCAAGGCATTGAGCGTGTTCGTCACTTGGGCCAGGATTTGCTGCTCAATCTGGGCAAATTCCATCTGCTTCGGGTCGGTGGAGATGAAATCGGAGAAGTCATGCCGGCCGCCCACTTCGCCCTTGGAATTGCGCACGATTTGGGTGAGCACTTTCTCCGCCTCGGGAATCGAGCCATTATAGAAATTGGTGAAAAACACACCCGGCTCGGAGATGCGATAGCCAACATAGACGGACAATAGGATGGTGTTTTGGTCGTTCAGCCTGATTTGCTCGAAGGTGTCCTGGAAATTCTGAATGCGTTGATCCAGCTTGTAAACCCGTTCAATCGGGTAGGGCAGGCGCAGGCCGGGGCCGGGCTCGGCTTTGGTATGGACGACTTTGCCGAAGAAGGTGACGACCGCTACTTCGGATACGCGCACCTGGTAAACAAAGAGCATCAAACCGAAGATCACGAGCAAAACAACGGCGACGGCCAAGGTAAGGGGCTTTCGTTTCATATCATGTCAGATCATATCATTTGGCACTGGGCGCAGACAGGTTGTCAAGTAAATCCTGGCGGATCTTGTCCTCCAGATTGTAAATGACGATGTTCGGGACGTTGGTGGTGGCGATGATGTATTTGCGGTCGCCGCCGCTGTGTTCGGCCTGGGCGGCCAGCCAGGCCTGCTGTTCATAAACGCCTTGATAACCCGGCGCGGCGGAATAGGCCTGTTCCTGGTTGGCAAAGAGCAACGCGCGCGCGGCCGAGTTGGTGATGTTGCCATGTTGGCCGGCTTGGGCTGTCGCCACGCGCTTGAAACTCTCTCCGGTGGCCCAGTTGGTGTTGGTAATGGCGCCGCCCTGCGCCTGCAAAATCTTGGCCTCGCGCGTCTGCGCCGCCCCAATCACCTCTTCAAATTTTTCCGCCACCTTCAGCTTGCCGCCCGTCGGCGGGTGAATGTCCTCCAAACCGACGAACAAAATGCGCGCGCCCAACTGCAGGGTGTCCACTTCCTTCTGGATGTTTTGCCGCAAGGCATCTTTGGCTGCCTCCCTCCCGCTCGACATCAGTTCATCGAAGTCCGCGCTGGCCAGGTACTGAACCACTTCGCGCTCGGCAATGTTGGTCAACAACGTGACCGGGTCCTCGTTGGTGTAGGCCCAACTGGCCAGGTTGGTGATTTGGTATTGCACCGGGATGCTCACGGCCAGCAGGCTGACCGGAGGGCTATTGGTCACGGGTGCCTGGCCGGCGGACGCTTGCGGAATCGATTCACGGCTGGCCACCAGGAAATCCTGCTCATTGGCGTGACCGACGGCCCAGGCGATGGTCTCGGTTTTCTCCGGTTCGGCGCCCACCAGAAACGTTTGCACCTGCCCGGTGTGGTAATTGGTGGTCCAACCGATCGGCCACGGCGGTTTGACATGCAAACCGGGACCGACGACACCATGCTGCCCCATCGGCTTGCCGAAAAACTCCAGCAACGCCTGGTCCCCCGGCTCGACGATGAAAAAGCAAGAGGAAAGAACCAGCACGCCAAATTGCGCCAGGACCAGCCAGCCCAGCGCCTTCTCCAAAAAGCGATAGAACCAGGTGTCCGAAACCTTGAATCCGAATTGATAATCCAACGCGTGCGCCGCCGTGGTGATGATCGCTTCCGGCTGCCCCAACAGACCGACCAGGCGGCTCTCATACAACAAACGCGACTCCCGCCCCTCGACCCGGACGCGATAACCCTCCAGCACCAACGCCAGCAGCGTTTCCACCGCCGCCAGACCGGAAACCACGCACAGCAGCCGGGCGACGATCAAATTCACCTGGGGGATTCCTTCCAAACCCGCGGCGATGGCCCCGATGACGGCCAAGTTGGCGTAGGCGCTCAAGAGCATGTAAGCCGAGCTTGGGCGCAAGAGCCTCAAGCCTTGCAGGCGGGCCAATCCGCTCGAATACTTGCCCAACAAAAAGAGGATCATCCCCATCAGCCCCAGCAACGACATCGCCAGCGTGGCGCGCTCGGTCCTCATCGGCGGCATGACCGCCAGCCTTTCCCAAGGCCAATATGCGGCGGCGGCCTCCAGCACGAAGAGCAGCGCGGTGAAAGTCGGGATGAAAAACCGTTCGAATTGCTCCCGTGAACGCTTGGCGGGAAAGGTGTCCGCTCCGGCTGTGTCGAAAAGAGACTCGCTGCCGCGCGATTTGCTCAATTCCTCCATCTCCATCCTCTCAAATTGTTCCCGCTCCAGCAGGCCGATATGGAAATAGCTCAACAACGCCACCAGCAGGCCAAAGCCGGTCAGGATGGTGCCCATGGTCGCCGCGGCCGAACTGACATAGCGGGATACCAGCAGCATGCCAACGGTTGCGCCCAGCAGAACGACCCAATTCAGCAACCCGGCTCTTTTCGTATTTTGGTCCATGGCAGATTCGAGCTTAGTTCATCCAGTTTAGTTCAATTCAATTCACGATCTTCAAAAAGCGCCAGCGCCAGAGCCAGGATCGCTCCAATGTAAGCGCACGCGTATCCCAGCGCCTGGGCCAGATAGCTCATCGGAATCTCATTCTTGCCTTCCAGTGCGTCGGCCATCCAGAACAATTGCCAGTTCGGCGTCACGGCGTAAAGAACGGACGCCCACCAGGACCCGGCCTTGGCCCGCTCCCCCCAGAAATAATCGGACATCAGACCCATCAGAAACAAGGCCGAGCAGATCGCCAGCGTTGGGACCAGTTCCACGCGCGTCGAGCAGGCCAGCGCCAACGCGGCCAGAATGAGCAACGCCATGAGAATCAAAGCCGACGCGGGAATGACCCGCCAATCAATTCCTTTGTAATCCGCCCCCATCCGCCCCGGATCCCGCGGAATATACTGCAAAACCACAAAGGCCAAAACTGCCATGATGACCACCGCCAGAACCGCGTCCGAAACAAACGGCCGGCGCAGAAAGTAGTTGGTAAACCCGGCGATGACATAGGCCAAGACCAACGCCCCGCCAAAGACTGCCAACCCCGGATAATCGATGTCGCCGTAGGCGTCAAAGGCCATGCGGGTGGCCAGCAACACTCCGATGCTGTTGACGAACGTCAGGAGGCCCAAGGCCAAAGACAGACCGGCGTACTTGGCCAGCAGGAACTGGCCGCGCCCGACCGGTTTGGCCAGCACCGCCAACGCCGTGCCGCTGCGGATTTCCCGTCCCACCGAGGCCGAGGCGCTCAGGACGGCCCCGAAGAGGCCGGCCAGGAACATGACCGCCAAGGCGCTGTTCTTGACCAGTTTCGGCTCGTCCCCAAATCCGAAGTAATTGACACAAGCCAGAAAAACCTCGAACAAGGAAGAAAGCGTCATCAGCAGCAGGAAAACCGGCTGCCGAATCAACTCCATNNAAGGCGTTGGCGGCGATTGTTACAAATTGTCGCATGTTGTTCAGGCAGACAGGACTGCCGGGAACCACTGACAGATTACGCGGACTTGGCTCAATTGCAACGGGTTATTGCTCCGATTGTGCCTCCGCCCATTTGACCAAGTCGGCGCGCTGCTGCTCATTCAGACGCGCCTGGCGGTGGATTCGGGTGTATTTCGGCAGCGGCATCTCGCCGTTTTCGACCTCGTCGGCGATACGCCGCCATCGCTTGCGCGCGCGCCGGGGATCGTCTTGCGGCCAGTCGGAAAAGTTCAAGCTGGCGCGCGCGGCATCGACATCGCGCGCCACGTACCACGAAAAAGGCGCGACATAGCTGTACCAGGGCCATTCGGTTTCAAACGAGTGACAGTTGTAACAGGAATTCTTGAGCATCGCGGCCATGGCGGGTGGCGGCGCGTTACTGGCCAGCACGTCATGCCCGGGCACCCTGGCCGGATTCTGGTGGGACGGATTGGTAAACTGCAAGGCAATAACCGCCACCACACAAATACCGCCAAAACCTTTAAGTCGCTTCGTCATGGCGTCATCATAGCGTACTTTTGCGCCGGGGCCAGAATGCTCCTCTTTACGAATTTTTAATGCGGTTGGGATGCATTTTTAATTGTGGGGCGGCAGAGTTGCGGGGGACAGTAGGGCCAATGAAACTGGGCGACATCGGCACTCAAACTGCCGCAGGGCCAAGCGCCGCCGGCAACGGCAAACTCTGCCCCGGCGCCGTTCTGGATGGCCGCTTCGCCATCACGGAGATGGTGCGCGGCGGCGGCATGGCCACCATATTCAAGGCGCGAGACCTGGAGAACAACGGCCATTTCGTGGCGGTGAAAATTCCTCATGAAAACGTCGAAATGGACGCGGCCCTTTACTCGCGTTTCCAGCGCGAGGACGAGATCGGCGTCGAACTGAATCATCCGTCGGTCCTGCGCTTCGTTGCAGTGGCCAAGAGAAGCCGCCTCTACATCGTGACCGAATTCCTGACCGGCACGACCCTTTTCCATGTCCTCAGGGAACGCCGGCGTTTGCCGGAAAAAGAGGCGCTGGCCATCGCCGCCCGGATTTGCGACGCGCTGCAGTACCTCCATGAGCACGGCGTCGTCCACCGCGATTTGAAACCGGAAAATATCATGCTGTGCGAGGATGGGACGCTCCGGTTGATGGATTTTGGGATTTCCTTGGGAGCCGCCTCGCGTCGGTTGACTTTTGTCGGTTTTGCGCCTGGCACGCCTCACTATATGGCACCCGAGCGCGTCCATGGCCGGAGGGGCGACAGGCGCACCGACATCTACAGTCTCGGTGCCATGCTTTACGAGATGCTTACCGGCAAAATCGCCTTCAACGACGAGGACATTTCGGTCATCCTCAACTCTCGCGTGACGGGCGACCCTGAGCCGCCGCGGCGACTCAATCCTGCCATTTCGCCGCAAGCCGAAGAGATCGTGCTCCATGCCATGGAGCGCCATCCCGCCCAACGCTATGAGACGGCGGCGGCCATGCTGGCGGAGTTGCAGGCGCCCGAGCATGTAACGTTGACCGGCCGGCGGGACCGTCTGAAGATTTCGACGCCGGCCCGGCGGCGCTGGCGGACTATTCGCATTGTGGCGTTTTGGGTTTTGGTGCCCCTGGCCGCGCAGGTTCTGCTGTTTCTTTTGCTGTGGCGCCATCTTTCCAAAAAGTAGCGGCCGCCATGCGGCGATGTTTTATCGACGCTGATACGTGCCCATCAATTGGCCTTGCGCCAGAATGTGGCCGTGCATGGCGGCGAGTAATTTTTCCTTGTCCGGGCTGCCCTTGAGCGCGAGCGCGAGGTCCAGCGCGTACACTTTGAAGAAGTAACGGTGCGCCTTGCCGGCGGGCGGACACGGCCCGCCGTAGCCGATATTCTGAAAGCTGTTACGGCCTTGGGCCGCGCTGTTGGGCAGGACTTCGGATTTCGCCGTGTTCTCCGGCAACACATGCGCGTCCGGCGGTTGGTTGAAAATGACCCAATGCACCCACGTTCCGCCCGGGGCATCCGGGTCATCGCAGATGAGGGCGTAACTCTTCGTGTTCGACGGCGCGCCGTCCCATTTGAGCGGCGGCGAGACGTCATCACCCTGGCAAGTGTACTTGACAGGGATGGGCTGGCCGGCTGCAAACGCCGCGCTGGTGACGGCAAGTTTGGCCGGCTGCCCCAGCGCGCTGTGCGCGCCGAGGCCCAACCAACATAGAGCAATCAGCAGACGTTTCATTTTCTGAGAAGCACCCTAACAGAATTTCCAATCCGAGCCAGCCGATTTTCAAGCGTGGCAAGAAATGGATTTCCGGGCGGTGGGCATGTGGCAGGCCCTATCGGCGCGTTTCTATTGCGGAGTATGCTGGGCCATCCAGATATAATCCACAGGGCTATTGGGTCTGTCGAAAGGGCCGTTAATCCGCATGGTGTCGGGCATCTCCCAGTGTTGGGAATTGGCCCATTTGCGGATTTCGGAATGGCCATCCGCAAAACTGAAAACGCAGGCGCCGTTGTTGGCCGCGCCGGCGCCGTGACGGGAGCCCGGTATATCAACAAATTCGCCCTGGTCGAGCGGATAGCTTGGATTCTGATACTGGTTCATGTCGTTGATGCTGTCCGCGTCTTCGCAATCGAAGACGAAGGACAAAGATGGTCCCGGGCGGGTTAGATTGGCCAATTTCGCCTGGGCGATGCACCACGGGAAAGCTTTTTCCCCGCCGCCCAATGCTGAATCCATGGAGTAGCTTCGGACACGCTCTTGCCAGCCTGCCCGCACCTGCGCGGAGCTGAGAAAAGTGTCGGCGGGACATTTGTAAATCTGGTAATTGGCGACGTAAGGTCCCATCTGAGCCCTCTTTGGGTTGATGAGCAAAGTGAAGTTGGTGTTGTCCGAGGCGAGGGTCCAGTCCATGACTCCTTGACAATAACTTTCGGGCTCGCTGTAGTCAGAACCGGAATCATTATTATCGTCATTATTGTTAGCCAAACGGTCTTTACTGTCCTGAGCGTAACTAATCCAGGCCAGCGTGAGTTGGCGCGTGTTGCTCAGGCACTTGGTGGTTTGGGCTTGGGCTTTTGCCTTGGATAAAGCAGGCAACAACAAGGCCGCCAAAATGGCGATAATGGCGATCACCACCAACAATTCGATGAGCGTGAAACCGCGAACGGTGCGAGATTGTTTGTTCATAACCACCGGTCTGTTGCAATCTGTTGGCGACTGTAGGCCAATTCCGGGTCATTGCAAGCTAATTTGTTGACGGATTTTCGGACATCACAGCTTCGCCTATGGACCAGGGCAGGGCGAGTGAACCATTGATGAACCCTTCGCGTCACATGCATCTGAACGTTCCATGGTCGGCCCGAGCGGCTCGTTTCTATTGAGGAGTATGGATGATTATTCACCACGGATTTCACGGATGACACGGATAAGAAATGGCGGGTTTCCCATCCGTGTCATCCGTGAAATCCGTGGTTCTCTTCTTCTGCCGCGCCGTGTGACTTTATGGTTTCTACAATGGGCGGCATCTCCGTGCGCGAGTGAACCAATCGTGGACCATTCGAATTTTCTGTGGTCGAACGGAGAGGCGCGGTTCTATTGAGGAGTATGCTGGGCGATCCAGGTATGCCAGATTGTCTGTTCATAACCAAAGGACTGAATACGTACAGCTTTAGGCCAATCCAGGTTTTGACAAGCGATGTTATTGCCGGATTTTCAGACGCCACCGCCGCGCCTATGGACCGGGGCGGGGCGAGTGAACCGTTGGCGAAGGACCCCGATTCACCCTGACAGATTTTCGACTCCGGGCCAGCGGATTTTCAGGCGTGCGCACGTTTTGCCCGAATGGATCTGGCCCGAAAAAATGATTGGGTCTTGGACGCCGTAACCGACCATTCGGCGCCGCCTGCCTGCTGGTTCGCCCGAACGATTAGCGGCGAACCAATAAAACCACAACGATAATGACAAGAAGGAGGCCAACCGATCCTCCGCCAACCCAGATGACACTCGCCAGAACCGGCGAGAATAAGAGATGCATAGCGAATCTTTCGTTTGTGATGGCAATTTATTCACCATCACTATTTAATGAGGTACGCTACGCGATGGACCAGGTCCTTAGATATGGGGTAAAACCCTAGCCAGGATAATGGGAGTCACCGGCAACACTATCCAAGCCCTCCCGAAAAATCATGCCTGAAAACCTGCCTTGGGGTTTCGTTTTTTCGTGAATGTGGCAAAATCGGGTAATGTGCATGAGAAATGGCTCTGGCTCGTCGATGAAAGTAGCGCAACTTCCAGTCTGCTCGTTGATTTCCACGATTGTTTTGGTTACTTTCGCCATTATGAGAAGAGCCATTGTCTTCATCGCAATGACGTGCCTTTTGGGGTTCGGCGCCAGCGGGGTGGAGTTGGTGCGGGACGGGAAGGCAGTGGCGAGCATCGTTATTCCCCTGCATCCCTTACCGGTGGAATCTTACGCGGCCAAGGAGTTGCAGTATCATGTCGAGCGCGCCACGGGAGCGCTAGTCCCCATCGTTGCCGAGGGGGAGGAAACCGGGGCGAAGTCTCGCGTGTATTTGGGAAAGTGCGTGGCGGCGGCAAGGATCCACCTGGACCCGTCGAGTCTTCCGGGCAACAGCTACATCGTCAAATCAGCCGGCAGCGATCTTTATATCGTGGGCAAGGACGGTCGCGGTGATCCGCTCAATCGCGACACGCACGAAGGCACGCTCTTTGGGGTGTACGACATTCTGGAGGATGACATGCAGGTTCGCTGGTTATGGCCGGGCCAACTCGGTGAGGTCATACCACGGCGGGAAAATCTGGCTCTTGCTCCCGCGGAGGGCATCGTCCAGCCTCGGTTGTGGTTCAAGGAATGGCGCGGCGGCTCATCCGAGGGAGAGCGGGTCTGGCTGAAACGACAGCGCTTCGGCCGCAGCATCCAGCCGCAATATGGACATTCCTTCGGCCAGTACTGGGACAGGTTTGGCCAAACCCACCCTGAATACTTCAACATGCTTCCCGACGGCACGCGCGGGTTGGACCCGACGGCGGATGCGGGACCGGAATGGGTTCACATGTGTGTTTCGGAGCCGGGTTTGGCGCGGCAGATTATTGCCGATTGGCAGGAGAAAGGGGCGCCCGAGTTTTTGAACGTCTGCGAAAACGATGGCTGGGCGGGGTGCGCCTGCCCGAGGTGCCTGTCGTGGGATGAGCCGGACCCGGAGAACCCGGTGGCGTTTGATCAAAGACTGGAGGCCGCGCAAAGGGCTTTCTCGGGCCAGGAAGGGCGGCGAGACGAATGGATGCTGCAACTGGGTTCGTTATCGGACCGGTTTGCCCGCTTTTGGGAGCGCGTTTCGGAAGATGCAGTTAAAATCAGGCCGGACGTGAAAGTGGTCAGCTATGTTTATGACAACTACCGCAAGCCGCCCGTCAAGGCGATGCTCAACTCCAACGTCCTCTGCGGTGTGGTCCCGCATGAGAGCATTTTTGGCTACGGCAAGCTGGATTCGGAAATTTTCCGCCATGATTGGAGCGGCTGGGAAAAAACGGGCTGCCGGCTTTTCCTCAGGCCCAACTACACGCTCCAGGCGCCAAATTTTCCCGCTAATTACGCGCGCGCTTTGGGCGAAGACTTGAAGTTCGCGATGGCGCACGGATTGAAGGGCACGGATTTCGATTCGCTCACCGGCAAGTATGCAACCCAGGGGCCTTCACTCTACATGCTGGCCAGAATTCTGAATCGTCCGGACGTCCCCGTGGACGCCGTGATGGAGGAGTTCTGCGCGGCTTTTGGTCCGGCCAGCAAATCGGTTGGCGAGTATTTCGATTTGTGGGAGTCGATCTACCCGCAGTATTCGGAGACCGAGCAATCCAGCCACATCGCCTCCAAGAGGAAGTATGGAGCCGGATTATATGGACCATATTACCTCCTTGCGCCCGCGATCTACACGCCTCAGATCATGAGCCACGCTTGGGCGATCTTGGGGAAGGCGCAAAAAGAGGCCGTGGGAGACCCGGCAGCCTCGCCCAGAATTGAGTGGCTGGCCAAGGGGTTGAAACAGGCGGAGTTGATGCTGGCGGTGGAAAGGGCCTACGAAAAAGGCGTCGATACGGGCGACAAGTCGGAGTTCCTGGCCGCCTATCAGTCGTTACGAGATTTCCGCCAGGCAAACCAGGAGTACGACCAGACTTCTTTCGCCGGCCTCGGCGGCGCGGAGAAGACGTGGGAAAAGGCCAGCCGTTGACCCCACCTCACAGCGGCAGCGTGGCGATTTCCACTTTGAGCGTGTTGCTTTTGCCGGCGGGCA
>PLIU01000135.1 GCA_003140095.1 Verrucomicrobiales bacterium
TCCCAGATGAAATGGCCCTGCGGCCAGATGTGCCCGAGAGAATTCTTCAAAGCGGAGACTTCTTGTGCGTTTCGTTCGCTTCTGTTTGGATTCTTTCGGAGTCTTACAGCAACGAAGGAAACGCAGTTCGAAGGCGCAAGACTTCGCTTTGTTCTCAGTGCCGTTCTCTCGTCTGTAAATTAGATTATCTTATGGTTAAACCTAGGTCAAGCCTCCTTCTGGTTTGACTGGGTTTGACCGGGCAGCATTACGCCGCCCCCTTTGCCCCATTTCGAATGTCCAATTTCGGGACACGCCAAACGCCCCCGCAGGTTTGATTTGGTTTGATCCGGCTTGATTTGGTTTGACTGGGTTTGACTGGNNCTGGGTTTGACTGGGTTTGACTGCCCGGGCGGTTTGGGCCTCTCACGCGTGAAAACCACGCAATTCGCAACCCCTCCGCAACTCTTGTTAAGCCATGTGCATTGATGAACATCCTCCGCACATCCATAAGCGATACTAATCCACTTACATCCAGCGCAACCCTCCGGGAACCGCTTCCGCGGGTATCCTTATCGACGCCGCATTCGCGGCTGCAAACTTTCAAAGAACAGGCGCGTGAGCGCCACACACAGAACAATACTATGATTTGCGCCCTCGATCAAGCCCATCCAACTCGGGAGGGGCGAGCTCCTGCGAGACCCAAGTTTTGCCTTGATTCTGATTCCAAACACGATGACGGCAGAATTGTAGTCGCCGAAGTAATAAGGCGGTCCGAGCTTTGCCTTGATTCCGAACAAGGGAGGGGAGAAACTTCGTTCCCTGCAGCTAACGGAACTGACGGTCGCGCTCCGGGCTTTGCGGGCCGGAAAGACTCTTGCGCTGGGCGTGCAGCGCGTAGCCCAACTCGTCGAGCAAACGCCGCACGGTGTTGGGACAAACGGAAAGGCCCAAGCGCTTCAACTGGTGGCTGATTTGCTCCAGGCGCTGACCGGTCCAAAGACCCCGCCGTCCGGTCGGATCCCCAGCCGTGTCGCGTCGCGGCAACTGCCGCAGTTGGTTCAAGATGGCGGACGCTTTTTTTTTCGACCCGCGGTCGTCCGCCTCCCACCCGATGCACCCGCTCCGGAAGCACTTGGCCGCTCCATAACTCCCTTCGGCCCCTGGCGACGGTTTTAACGAGCCAGTCACTATTCACTTCTGCAGTGCGGTCGGGGAAATGCCAGAAAATCGTTCACTTGGAGGGATACGACCAAACCCAGTCGCCTTGCGTTTGATCGAACAGCGTTTTGCCCGCCGCGCCGCCGTCGTCTTTTTCGTTCCAGCCGACGGAGTAGAGAATAAATTGACCGTCCTCGGTGCGGCGATATTTGTAAGGCTGGCCGGTGATGACGTCGTTGGGCTGGCGCGGCATATATTGCGGCGTCAGCGCCTCCAGTTGGTCGGGGAATTGGCCATGGGCCAGGCGGTATCGCTCCAAGGCGCAGGCCAGAGCGGCCTGGTCGGTGGCGGTCTGGGCCATGGCGATTTTAGCGGGAATATTGGGAATATTGTTATAACCCTGCAACAGCACCATGGCGGCGATGATGCGATGGCGCAGAAAGGCTTTGAGAGGCGATACCGAAGGTCCGCCGTAAATTTGCCGGGTCAACTCGTTGATCTTGGCCGCGACCTTGGAAGGGGAGATTGTCTTTGCGCCCACATCCATGGCGCCTTTGCACTGTGCGTCGAAGAGTGCGCAGTAATTCAACTTCTCCTGGTAAAACCATCCGGACGGCATGACGTTGCCAAGCACGTCGAGTGCCGCCTGTTCAAAGAGCATCTGATCCTGACTATTAACAAAGGGGCTTGGTTTTATGGGCGACCTTTTGCTATTCAGAAGATCGACTATCTGGACCCCCATGGCTCGTTCAGCCTTGAGCGGCACTTGCAGGTCGGCCAGGAAATCGTAGGCCAGGAAGCGGGCCTGGAGTTCCTGCAATTGGGCCTCGGTCCAGCGATGCTCGGCGAGCCCCTCCCAAACCGGTTGCACGCCGATCTCAACGCACGCGGCACGCACCAGCAGTGAAATTATAAACGGCTCCGACTTGATGGAATCGGCCAGGGCGAGCATCAATTTTTCATCGGCCAGGGCCGGGCCAGTCTGGTCAGCGGCGAGTTCCGCGCAGGCCTCCAGGCTCAGACGCTGGCAGGCGTATTTGATCCTGAACAGATGCGGCAGCAAGATGCCCCATGGATTTTCCACGTCATAATTGAGCGGGTAACGCGAAAATTTCCGGGTGCTGGCGGCCAGAGCTTCCGCAAACTCCGCCTGGTCGGTTTTCATTCCTTCCAGAACGGCTGGAGCCGCCGCCGCTCTGGCGGCGAGATCAGTCTGATCCGTCTCAAATTTCTGCTCTGGCTTCAGTTCGCCGTTCTGGAGCGCGGCGCCAGCCATTTGCCAGGCCACCAGGTCCAAATAATGCCGGCGACCTCTGTCCTTCAGGGTGTTTTCAGTAACATGATCGCCGGCGCGCAAGTAGAGGTCATTGCTCACAATGTTAACGTTGCGTTGAAGAATGAATGATTTGAGCAACGAGGTCGCGGCAAAATTCTCGTCATCCGGCACCGGTTTTGGTACATACGTGGCAAAATCGAGGGACTCTCCACGCGCTTCGGTGGCTTCCCGATATTGGTTCCAGGCGCGTCGCCCGCGCCAGTTTTCCTCGCCATACCACAGGCCAATGATCGTCACGGTCCAGGCCAGCACGATTAAGACCCGCCACATCCCCTGCGCACTGCACAGCCTGCGGAAAAAGCGAAAGATGGTGCCGCGCTCCGATGTGGAAGGCCCGGTTTCAATTTGAACGCTCATGTTAAACCTCCGCCTCTTTAGGCTTCATTTCACTCCGGCGCCCCGGCAGGGCCGCCTTTTCCACAGCCGGGCCATCACTGAGTTCCAAAAGGAGCCGGCGATGTTCGCGCAGCGAGGCCCAAATCTGTTGCGGCGACGGAATTTTGTCGCGCGCAATCGTCGCCACCGCGCTAGGTGAATGATCGACGTTCAGAACCATCACCACCATCCAGGCGGCGCTCCAGCCCGCCAAGTGCCAGCGCAACGACCGCGCTACACCCCGCCATGATATGGTCTCCGGCCCGGGTGAGCGTCCCAGGGTCGCCACCACCCCGGCCCGGATGGCGTCCAGTTTCGGTGAAGCGGCTTGATGTTGTCGCAGCAAAATTTCTCGCGGTGTATTCATGGTTCCTGGTCCTTCAAAATTTTTCGCAAGGCGCGCTTGGCGTAGTGCAGGCGCGATTTCACGGTGCCGAGCGGCGCTTCGGTGATTTCAGCTATTTGTTCCAGGGAAAAATCCTCGACAAAATGGAGCAGCAACACCGAGCGTTGCGGCACGGGAAGCTCGTTGAGCATGCTCATAAACTCCGCTTCCTGTTCCCGGCGGATGAGCCAGTGGTCCGGGCCGTCATCAAAATCTGGAGGGGATTCCGCGATTTCATCCCGCAAGGCCGCCGCTCGGTTCTGTTGGCGCCACGATTGCACACATTTTTGGTGCGCGATGCCAAAAAGCCAGCCGCCGAATTTCGCTTCATCGCGCAGGCCGCCGATGTGGCGGACGGCGGCAATAAATGTTTCCTGGACGATGTCCAGACTCGTTTGTTCGTCGCGGGCCAGTTCGAAAACATAAACATACAAAGGCAATTGGTAGCGCCGAAAAAGAACGCTCCAAGCCTCCGGTTCCCCGGCTTTGGCCTGCTGCACCGGCAATTGTTCGCGTTCAGCCACCACCAGCATTTACATACAGTGGAATGCCAGAGGCGATCAAAAGTTCAATGGCAGGAGAAATGATTCTGTCCTCAACACTGGCCAACTTTGCGCAAGTGTGGTCTCCTTCACTGGATTTTGAAGACCGGCTTGCAAGCGCGGCGCGAAGAGGTCACATAAGCTTGGCATGTTGAATCTGCTGATGGTTAAGGCAAGACGCGGACAGACGGCGGCTGAGAAGCGGCGGCATGATGGTTTGAGGGCCGTCATTCCCGGCGCTGCCTTTGTTAATTTCCTGGCCGCACTCTGCGCCATTCTGACGGCGGCCGGGTGCGCGGCGCCCGCGCCGCGCAACCGTTACCTGCAACAAATCTATCCGCCGACCCAGACCAATCTCCTGGCCTATCGCTTGGGCAACAGCCTTGACCTTCGCATTCCTCTCCGCGGCCGGGATGCGTTCGCCCACGCTTCCTGGGCCGCGCCCGAAGCCGGTGTGACCAATTACCAACATCGGTTCGCCGTGCTGGATTTCGACCCGCAAAAGCGCGCCGCGCGCAAATCGATCACCACCAAGACCAACCGCCTTGTCGTCCACGATCTCAAGCAGTGGCAGCAACTGCTGCAAAAAATCTTCGCCGGCCTCGCGCCCACCCAGCCCAACCACGCCGTGGTGCTGCTGCTGCAAAACCAGGAAACCGCTGTTTTCCATGACCCCGGCGGCAAAATACGCGTGGTCCAACTGGAGAACAAGCCGCCGGATGTGAGCGTCGATCGCACCTGCAACGACGCCGATTTTGCGCGCGAGGCCCAGCGACTGCTGGAGGCTGGCGTCAGTTTCCTCGATGGCAAGCAAACCCAGTTTTTCTTCGTGACTGGCGAAGACCCGGCCTTCGTGCTGGTGGACGCGCAGGAACGTTTGATCGTTTTCCTGGATTATCCGGCCGATCCCGAGGCGCAGCCCGTCCCGATTTGGTTCGCGGTGCGCGCTTTGAATTCCCTCATCATTCGCAGCCTGGTGGTCAGCGCGGTCAAGAACCCGTTCACTCTGGTTTGCCGCGGCTTTTGGCATCTGGGCACTTCCGGCGCCGCCGCCATCGCCTCGGTGCCGGAGAATCCCGCCGGGCCTCCGCCGCCGCTGGCCACCGGCCCGCCTATGGACCTGGCCGCGTGGGAAAAGGATTTGGATCACATGATGGCTGCCCGCCGCTACAAGGGGCGGGTGGACCTGCTCATCGATGGCGAGGTTTTCTTTCCCGCCTTCATCGAATCGGTGGCCAAAGCCACCCGCAGCGTGGACGTGCTTGTATTTATATTTGACACTGACGATTACGCGGTGAAGATGGCCAAAATGCTGAAGGATCGCTCTTCCCGCGTCAAAGTGAAGGTGCTGCTCGATGACATGGGCTCGCTCTTTGCGGCGCAAAACGCGCCCGAATCGCCCATGCCGCCGGATTTTCGGCGCCCGGCCAGCATCATATCCTGCCTGAAGGAAGGTTCGCGCGTGAAGGTGCGGGCCTCGGCCAACCCGTGGCTGACGGTGGACCATCGCAAGTGCATGATCATCGATGGACGCGAGGCTTACGTCGGCGGCATGAATATCGGCCGCGCTTACCGCTACGATTGGCACGACATGATGGTCCGCCTGACCGGCCCGATTGTCGGGCGGCTGGAAAAGGATTACCGCATGGCTTGGGCCCATGCCGGGCCGTTGGGCGATTTCGCTTTCGCCTGGGCCTGGCTTTTCGACCGGACCTCCCCGCGCAGAAACGCCGTCACCAATGCCATCGACCTCCGCCCGCTGCGCACCGCCACGGGCAAAACGGAAATCTACCGTGCGCAATACGAGGCCATCGAGCGCGCCCGCCGTTATATTTATATTGAGAATCCGTACTTCGACGACAACAGCAGCCTGCGGGAGTTAATCCGGGCGCGGCAACGAGGCGTGGACGTGCGCGTGATTTTTCCGGCGCGCAACGATAGCGGTGTGATGCAGATCAACAATGCATTGGCGGCGGGCGACCTGGTGCGCAACGGTATTCGAGTTTATGCGTATCCGGGCATGACGCACGTTAAAGCCGCGATCTACGATGGATGGGCCTGCTTGGGTTCGGCCAACTTCGACAAGATGAGCCTGCGGGTCGGCCAGGAGCTGGACATTGCGTTTTCCGATTCGGCCACAGTGGAACGTCTCAAGCGGGAGCTATTTGAAAAAGATTTCGTCCGTTCCCATGAAATCACGCACCCCGGCGCGACCAGTTGGTTCGATTCGGTGGTGAAAACGTTCACCGATCAATTATAGTGCTTCAAGCGGACTGAACTCGCCGCGCCCGTTCATTTGGCCCGCCTGTAGCCGAGATACTCTGGCAATTCCTTTTTCGCACCAATGCCGATACTCCTCCATAGTCCGAAACGAGCGCCACGGAACGTCATCCATCACCGGCCGGTAAACGCGGTAGAATCCATACTTGAGACGGAGCTTGAGCGGCCGCTCCATCTGCCGCCGGCACTGCTCCCGGAAATCCTTGTCCGTCTGTTGGTCGCTCCGTTTCATGGCGGCGACAGGATAGGGGATTTGGGGCCGCCGTCAAACGCAGGCGCGACGGGTTTTTATGGATTTATCCGCGCACGCGCTGCCGGGTGTAAACAACTTGAACCTCTTCCCGCGCGCCGTTATAACCACGCCGTCTAATATGTGTGTCTCGCCTCACGATGATCAATCTGTGGCCTCGCCTCCAAAGGCGGCGACCGCCATCCGGCCGGCCAAAAGGCTGCTGGCGGCCAATCGTAATGAAATCGCCATCCGCGTTTTTCGGGCGGCGACGGAGTTGGGCTTGCGCACCGTGGCCATTTACGCGCAGGAAGACCGGCTCAGTATTCATCGCTTCAAGGCGGATGAAGCGTACTTGATCGGCAAAGGCAAAGGCCCTGTCGGCGCTTACTTGGACATCCCGGGTCTGGTCGCGCTCGCCAAAGAAAAGGAAGTCGATTTCATTCATCCTGGTTATGGTTTCCTGGCCGAAAATGCCGAATTCGCCCGCGCGTGCGCGGCGGCGGCCATCACGTTCGTCGGGCCGCGGCCGGAAATCCTGGAGTTGATGGGCAACAAGGTGGCGGCGCGCGCGCTGGCCCGGAAAACCAACATCCCCACTTTGGCCGGAACTGCGGAACCGGTGTCGGATCGCGCCCAGGCGCTCAAGATTGCCCACGACATCGGTTTCCCGTTGATCATCAAGGCGGCTTTTGGCGGCGGCGGCCGCGGCATGAGGGTGGCTTTTCGCTCCTCCGACCTCGCCCATCTGCTGGAGGAAGCCCAAAGCGAAGCCGATCGCTCATTCGGCAACCCGGCTGTTTTTTTGGAAAAATACGTCCCGCGAGCCAAGCACATCGAGGTGCAGATTCTGGGCGACCGCCACGGCCACGTCGTCCATCTGCACGAGCGCGATTGTTCGGTGCAGCGCCGCCATCAAAAAGTCATCGAAATTGCCCCCGCCATCGCTTTGGACGACGCGGTGCGGAAGGACTTGTGCCAGGCCGCCGTCAGCCTGGCCCGCGCGGTCCAGTTCGACAACGCCGGCACGGTGGAATTCCTTTACGACTTGGACAAGCGCGCGTGGTTTTTCATCGAAGTCAACCCGCGCATCCAGGTTGAACACACGGTCACGGAAATTATCACGGGAGTGGATCTGGTGCGTTCTCAGATTTTGGTCGCGCAAGGGCATGCGTTGCACGGGGCCGAGCTCAAATTGCCGGCGCAGCAGGACATGCCGCGCATAGGCTGCGCCGTGCAATGCCGCGTCACCACCGAGGACCCGGAAAACAAGTTCACGCCGGACTACGGGAAGATTTTGACCTATCGTTCCACCGGCGGCTACGGCGTTCGCCTGGACGGCGGCATGGGTTACGCGGGCGCGGTCATCACACCGTTTTACGATTCCTTGCTGGTCAAAATCACCGCCTTTGGGCGGGAATTCGAAATGGCCCTCCAACGCATGGACCGCGCCTTGCGCGAGTTTCGCATACGTGGCGTCAAAACGAATATCCCATTTCTGGAGAACGTCATCGCCAATCCCGTTTTCCGCTCCGGGCAGGCGACCACGACCCTCATCGACACCACGCCCGAATTGTTCCAGTTCAAACCGCGCCGCGACCGGGCGACCAAACTGCTGGCCTTTCTGGGCGATGTCATCGTCAACGGTAATCCGCAGGCCAAGGGCCATCGCCTCAAAACGCCGCTGCCGCCGATCGATCCGCCCGGACACCAGGGCAAGGGCGCGCCGCCGCCCGGCACGCGCCAGTTGCTCTTAGCCATGGGCGCCCGCAAATTCGCCGAGTGGACGGTGCGGCAAAAACAATTGCTGGTCACCGACACGACCTTTCGGGACGCGCACCAATCGCTGCTGGCCACGCGTGTGCGGTCCTTCGACATGCTGGCGGTGGCGCCGGCGGTGGCCTGGCGCACGCCACAGCTTTTCAGCCTGGAAATGTGGGGCGGGGCGACCTTCGACACCGCCATGCGGTTCCTGCACGAGGACCCGTGGGAACGGTTGCGCCAGTTGCGCCAGCGCGTGCCCAACATTTGTTTTCAAATGCTCTTTCGCGGCGCCAACGCCGTGGGTTATTCCAATTATCCCGACAACGTGGTCAAAGGCTTCGTCCGCCACGCGGCGGCGGCCGGCATCGACATTTTCCGCATCTTCGATTCGCTCAATTATACTCCGAACCTCAAAGCGGCCATGGAAGCGGCGCAGGATACGCACGCCGTCTGCGAAGCCGCCATCTGCTACACCGGCGACATTCTGGACCCGCAACGGACCAAGTATTCATTGCGCTACTATCTCAAGCTGGCCCGGGAATTGGAAACGATGGGGGCGCATTTCCTGTGCATTAAAGACATGGCGGGCTTGTGCCGGCCTTTCGCCGCGCGGGCGCTGGTCAAGGCGCTCAAAGAGCAGACCGGCCTGCCGATTCATTTTCACACGCATGACACCAGCGGCGTCAACGCCGCCTCGGTGCTCCAGGCCAGCGAGGCGGGAGTCGATATTGTGGATTTGGCCATCGCCTCCATGAGCGGTTCCACCAGCCAGCCCAATCTCAATTCCATTGTGGCCTCCCTGCGCCACACCCGGCGCGACACCGGCCTGGATTTGGCGGCGCTGAATGAATTTTCCGACTACTGGGAAAAGGTGGTGGTCTGCTACGCGCCTTTTGACACCGCCCCTCGCAGCGGCACGGCGGAGGTCTATCTGCACGAGATGCCCGGCGGCCAATACACCAACCTCAAAGAGCAGGCCGCCAGCATGGGCCTGGCCCAGCGCTGGCACGAAATCGCCCGCGTCTATGCCGAAGTCAACGAACTCTTCGGCGACATCGTCAAAGTCACCCCCAGCAGCAAAGTTGTCGGCGACATGACGATGTTCCTGATTACGCGCGGCATCAAGCCGGCCGACGTTTTGAACCTGGAACCGGGCAGCGTGTCTTTCCCAGCTTCTGTCATTGACATGCTCTCCGGCAACCTGGGCCAGCCCGCGGGCGGATGGCCCAAGAAATTGCAGAAAGCAGTGCTGGGCGATCGCCAGCCCTTGCGCGGGCGCCCCGGCGCCAGTTTGAAACCGCTGAATCTGAGCAAGGTCAAAGACGAACTTTCCGCCAAACTCAAGCACGAGGCAGGCGACAATGAGCTTTACAGCCATTTGATGTACCCGGAAGTCTTCGCCGAATATGCCAAATTTGTCCGCGATTATGGCGACGTCGGCCCGCTGCCCACGCCCGCCTTTTTCTACGGCCTCAAACCCGGCGAAGAAATCTCCGTCGAAATCGAGGCGGGCAAAACCCTCTTTATCAAACTGAGCCACCTCGGCGACCTCGACAAGGATGGCCGCCGCATCGTTACTTTCGAGTTGAACGGCATGACGCGCGAGGCGGCGGTGCCCGACCGTACCATTCAAGCCAAGGCCAAGGCCCGCCCCAAGGCCGACGCCGCCGACGCGATGCAAGTGGCCGCGCCCATGCCCGGCTTGATCACCTCGCTGGCCGTCAACGTCGGCGCCAAAGTGGCCAAAGGCGACAAATTGTTGACACTGGAGGCGATGAAAATGCAGAGCACCATTTACGCCCCGGCCAACGGCATGGTGGAGGCGATTTACGCGCAAGTCAGCGATACCGTGGAGAGCAAAGACCTGCTGATTAAAATGCGCAAAGCGTGATCGGAGAACCCAACCACTATTCAACGCAACACCGTTAAACCGTATTCTTCGAATCGTTCGTCTGCTGTGACAACCGCAAGATCGCTCGTTTTGGCGGCAGCGATGATAAATCGGTCGCACGGATCGTCGTGGATCGGCGGGAGCTGGGCGGCGGCAATGCAGACGTCCAATTCGAGCGGGAGAACAGCAAGCCCATGATGCTCGACAATGCCTTCAAACCACTCTTGCGGCGGACTGGGCAGCTTGAGCTTTCCTTTGGTCACCTTAATCGCGATTTCAAAACCGCTGATGGCTGAAACATAAACCGCCGGCGCCTCGTTTATTTGCTTGCGCGCGGAGCGGCTTAGAGCTTATCCTTAAATAA
>PLIU01000029.1 GCA_003140095.1 Verrucomicrobiales bacterium
AAAGACCAAGCTAGCAGTCCAAGCGACCATTCTAGCAAGCGTGGATGTTGTGGATGTGATCGAGTGCGACGCGCTCGGCGATGGTTAGGTCAGGCAAACAAACGATCTCGGCGGGTATTGTGATGGTCAGGGCGGCGGATTTCATGGGAGTACTTTGAATTCAGACTTCTGCCTCGATACGGTCAGCCTCACGGTCGATAATCCGACCAAGCCGGGACGTCGTTGGCGGCTTGGGCATCGGCAGGCCAAGCCGTTCGCGCTCGGCCTTCCTTCGAGCAGCTTGCTCGTTTCGCCAAGCCGTGATCGAGCCGGAGCCAATGTACCCGGCGGCGTTGCAGCGGAGGTTGCCAAAACGGCGCGGGCTGCGCACCGAGAGGATTTTCGACCCGCCTTGGAATATCCGATCATCGACTTCCAGATTGAGGGCGGCGAGGTCCACTCCGGCTTGAACTGACTGGAGATAGCCCGTGACGTAATCCATCGGCTTGAGCATGTAGAAAATCCAGCGCGTGATCTCCTTCTGATTGACTATTTGTTCGAGGTGCAGGTCTGGGTAAAGGCAGCGGCCATGGCGCTGACGAAGATACAAGCGCTCAAACAGGAATAGCATCTCGACGGCGAGGTCGAAGTCGAAGGGCACCCGAGTATTTAGTAGGAGATGGCCGTTAGGCGTAAGCCGGTGTGGCCGGAAATGCCATGCGATCTCACGATGAGCGAGAACGCCTCCGGCCATGCCGCATTGCACCAACGCGCTGGCAAACTTAAAGACCGTTTCAAAACAGGCGATGACCGGGTTCTCTTCGCCATCCACAAGGTGGGCATCGGATGTAAGCGGAACGCCCGCTTCGCAGCCTTTGTAAGGATTAAGACGGCGATGTTTGCCCGGTATTCCCTTCCGCCGGTCAGGTTTCTGCGTCACAAAGCGAAGGCCAGCGCGCTTGGGGTTAAGTTCGAAGCTGGGCGAAATCGCATACCAGTAGGGCGCAAGCTCGAAGCTGGTCCGATATTCACGGGCCGCAGACTTAGCCCGCAGCCGGACACTGCACCGTGGGCAATAATCTGCGTGCTGGCAGAGCCAATTGTTGACGCCGCAGAGTGCCATGGCCTTCCCGAAGTCACACTCAGCCCCCACAGTGATGCCAATGCGGGCCGGATAATTCGGCTGCCACTGCATCCACCGCGAGTGCTTGTAGCGTTTGAGGAAGCTGATGATGGAGCATTGGAGCGCGTACGGCAGGTGGGCATTATTTTGCAAGGCCCGAAGGTCAGTCCGATTGACCCGGAGGAGTGGCGTCGTGTCGCTGGCGCGAGATCGTGAGAGTTTTCCTTACGCCAGCAACTGGCGCTCCCAAGTGGCCACGAAGGCGTCATCCTCATCCAGCGCCATCAGGATGGCATCGGCTGCGTGCCGGTCGTGGGCACCGGGCTGTTGGATAATTTGTTCGTCTGGGCCAGTTAAGTACGCGCTTGTCTGGGGATATACCTTAGTGTACCATTGACCAACA
Source organism: Verrucomicrobiales bacterium (assembly GCA_003140095.1). Lineage (GTDB taxonomy): Bacteria > Verrucomicrobiota > Verrucomicrobiia > Limisphaerales > Palsa-1400 > Palsa-1400. The sequence goes on from PLIU01000029.1 coordinate 1,506, forward strand.
GGAACCGTGCCAGCCAGAAGTACAACGCCGGAGCGCAGAACCGTTGCGCAGTCGTAGATGGCTGCTTGGGTGCCTGATAAGTAGATTGTGGTGCCAAACGAAATGACCTCGGTCGACTCGCCTCCGCGTGGCTGAAGATCAGTTATAACATCGGCCCTGGAATCACCATTTTCGGTCCACTTCGTCAGGCTTGGGAAATCCCTTCCGCAAATTGTGCCGCCCGCTACCGGTACCAACTCTGCGGGATTCGGCCTTGTTTGCTGTTTGACAACCAGATCGACCCGTGATTCAATTCCGTCAGACCTTGCGGTCGTTAGAGAGGTCGCGGGTTCCGAACATTCCCCGGTTGTGGTTGGCCCCACGCCGGGATTTTCGTTGCGGGTGTTCATGGTCACTTTCTTGGAAATCGTTTGCGCTGGGAGAAATGCTCCAAAAATATCAGGCCGTGAATATAGCTCTTGCCACCGCCAGTTTGGCTGGCATTGAGGGTCCGTAGTCCGATGAGGGACGCGACCCAAGCATTATTCCCCCATCTCCTCAGGGCGCGATTCACTGCCTCTCGCAAGCGCTGCGCCACTTCGACCTGCGATTTGGACTGGGCCAGCAGGACCATTTGCAACGTGCGCGGCTCTGGTCTTGGACTCACTCTTCGCCCGCGTGGCCGCAACGGAAGTCCCGCCTTCGTGGCCCAGAAGGTAATCGCCGACGCGGAAATGCCGATCTCTCTGGCAATCGCTCTCGTGGTTGCGAGGCCAGCTTGGTAATGCGCCAATACTTGCGCCACAAGATCGGCATTTCGAATACTGCGGCGGCGCTTGGCGCTGGGGCCGCTCGCTTGAGGATTCATCCCAAATGGAGGCGCGATTGGGTGAGACAACTTAGATTCTCGTGCCGCGCCTACTAGCGTTGCGAAATCCGGGGGAACAATGCAGCCCGGCCCCGCTCGTGCGGGCACGTTCGGCGCGGCACAAATAATCGCGTGAACCTGTTCCATATCGCTGGGCATTTCGCGGCCCAAGTTAATTACACTCTAAGAACAGAGAAATTTGGGTAGGGGTTGCGTTCCGCGATTTTGGCGTGCGGGTAATCGCTTCGTATACGTAGTGCCATAGCGGGCAACATCAAAATTCGATAGCTCCCGCCACCAGCGCAGCCCGGTTTGACTGTTCATTTCGCAAACCTACACAGCAGCGCACTGGCGCTCACCAACGCACACTTTTTGCAAGATACCTCGACGACTCTGCCAACACGATGACCCGGTTGCCGATTTTGACCGGGTCGGCCTGACCTTCGTGTGCCGGTCCGACCTCTCGGACAGTGCCCGAATGGCTGACGATAGTGAGCAATGGATTAGACGCGGGCGGCTCCAGTTCGATCAGCAAGTCGAGGCCGTAAAGTTCTAATTTATTCACATTCCACATGCGTTCCAAATACAGGTCAAATCGTTGCAGGTTATCACCACCAGAATCCTGTCTTTTTTGTCCAGTATTTGAGCGTGGTCGTCATCGTCCACGTTCCAATCCGCTGCTTTCGGCCAGCGCTCGCGCATCTTTTCCAGCACTATTTTATTCTCGTTTGTTGTGCTCATAATTTTATTTGGCCGTATTGTATACAAAGTGGCCTGGCCAGACAGTTCTGCCAGCAAGAGTGGTTTGCCG
>PLIU01000180.1 GCA_003140095.1 Verrucomicrobiales bacterium
GCCAATGTTGCCATCCACGATCACAGACGCCCCGTTGGTCGCCACCACCGTGCCGCCGTCTATCTCGCCCCCGTCCATCACCCATGTTCCGCCCAGCGCGTTGACCGACACGATTGTGTTGGTGTTGTTAAGCGTGCCGGTCAGATATACCAACGCCCCGCTGGCGTTGAACGCCCCCAAATCAGCCAGGGTGAACGTCCCGCCCAAGGCCACGCTGCTGTTGGTCGCAGCGAAGGTCCCCGTGTTGGTCAAACTGGCAAAGACATCCAATGCCCCGTCGCTCACCGAGGACAGCAGTCCCTCGTTCAGGATCGAGGTGCCATTGATCGCGACCGTGCCACCCCTGACTGTCTGGGAGACCGTCCCCTGATTGATCACGTTTACGTCCTGCTGCCCGCCCCACCCGCCGCTGTAGCCGATCACTCCGTTCTGGCCCTCAACGGTGATGCCCGGTCCAATCGTCAGCGTTGTGCCTGCCACCGTCACTCTCAGCGCATCGTAAGAGTAGCTGCTCTGGCTCCCAAAGATCACCACCCCGTTGCCGCCCAGCGTCTGGCTCCCCTCAAAACTCACCGCCCCATACAGCCCGCTGTTGGCCACGTTGCCAACCAGCAGTGTCCCGTTCAAGCTCAGCCCGTTGGTGACCACCAGGTTGGCACCGTTGTAGGTGTTGCCCACGTCCACCGTCCCGTTGACCGTCACACCGTTCAACGTCCCGCCTACGTTGCCGGACACAATCAGTGACGCCCCGTTGGTCGCCACCACGGTGCCGCTGATTATCTCTCCCCCGTCCATCACCCATGTTCCGCCCAGCGCGTTGATTGACAAAATCGTGTTCGCGTTGCTCAACACGCCAAACAGATACACCGTCGCCCCGCTGGCGTTGAACGCTCCCAAATTGGCCACGGTGAATGTCCCGCCCAGCAACGCGGCGCTGTTGGTCACGTTGAACGTCCCGCTGTTGGTCAAACTGGCAAAGACATACAGCCCCCCGCCGCTCAACGACGACAAGGTGCCCTGGTTCAGAACCCAGGTGCCATTAAGCGCCACCGTCCCACTACTGACCGTTTGCAAAACCGTCCCCAGGTTGATCACATTCACGTTCTGCTGCCCGCCCCACCCGCCGCTGTAGCCGATCACCCCGTTCTTGCCCTCAACGGTGATGCCCGGTCCAATCGTCAGCGTTGTGCCTGGCACCGTCACCCTCAGCGCATCGTAAGAGTAGCTGCTCTGGCTCCCGAAGATCACCACCCCGTTGCCGCCCAGCGTCTGGCTCCCCTCAAAACTCACCGCCCCATACAGCCCGCTGTTGGTCGCGTTGCCCACCAGCAGCGTCCCGTTCAAGGTCAGCCCGTTGGTCACCACCAGATTGGCACCGTTGTACGTATGGCCCACGTCCAGCGTCCCGCTGACCGTCACCCCGTTGAGCGTCCCGCCAATGTTGCCATCCACGATCAGCACCGCGCCGACGGCCATCGCGACTTGGGCACCAACCAATGTTCCGCCAGAAAGTGTAAAAGTATTACTGGATACGAATGCGTTGGACACCGTGAGCGAACCGCCAGAGAGCACAAATAACTGCTGGCCCTGGACGCTCCTTACAATATGCGTTCCTGACGAATGGGTGACTGATATGCTGGGCCCCGCTCCAAGCACCACGTCATCATCCGGACCGGGAAGGGCGCCAGTGCTCCAATTCGCCGGAGTGTTCCAATCGCCGCTGCCGCCAACCCAGGAAACTGTTGCCGCGAAAAGGGACGTTGCCCAAAACTGAAGACATAGGAGCAAACCCGTGACCACGCGGAAAAACGGTACAAACGCAGTATTTGTTTTCATGAAGGAGTGTTGCTTTTAGCGCAATTCCCGGAACGCAAATTGCGGCAACCGAACGGAAGTCCCGGAGAAAAAACATCCACACCGCTTTTCGCTGCAAAAAGCGCGCGTGTAGGTTTTTAAATCAACAATCAACATGATTGTGACGCCAACGGGCTTCTTAACGCACTGATCGTCTGGAAGAATCCGCAAAACATCACAGCAATGCAAGCAAAATACCAACACAATACCAGCATGTTGCTGGTGTAAATGCCGGGTTCACTTTGTCTAGTTTCTGGTAATTGTGGGTAATTCCAAGCGAAAACCGCTCTTGCGGCACCGGAAGATCATTGGGGAGGCGATTCGCCACCACCGAAAGGAAGCAACCTTAACGCAGGAGGAATTGGCTGAAAAAGTCGATCTGAACCCGAAATATCTTGGCGAGGTTGAACGTGGAGAGAAGATCATTTCCATCGAAGCTCTGTTACGGATCGCCAAAGCCGCCAAGGTTCCGGCGGGCAACTTTTTTTGTGGCCTTTAGCCCGCTTTCTGCCGGGCCTTTCCACCGCGCCGGTCAATTCGGCGACCGTAGTTACCCCGGCAACTTAGGCGGTAAACCGAACACGTTGATTTTCCCGATTCCGGCAACGGCGAAGCTTGAGCTCTCCATTTCCACGTCCCCCCACCCGTCTCTGCAACTCACGATTCGTTCACAGCCCCCCGGCAATGCGCCCAAAAAGAGCGCATTGCAGGCTTGTTTCGTCTCGTTCGCATGCCCGTATTTCCACACCAACTTGGGCTAAACCGTTTTACCGGTCACACTGCGGCCCATGAAATACTCCCCTGGATACGGTCGCTTCCGTGCCCTGCTGCGCAAAATCAGAGAGGAAGCGCATCTGAGCCAATCTGCACTGGCAGAGAAACTCGGCAGACCGCAGACATTCGTTTCCAAGTCCGAGCTTGGCGAACGTCGCGTCGATTTTTTGGAGACGCTCGAATTTTGCACGGCGTGTGGCGTGACGGTAGCCCAATTCAATAAACGATTGGAACAAGCCGCGCCGCACAAGCAAGCGCAGAGCAGGCCAAAGCGACGCAGCCCGCGAAAAATGGACAGCGAAGGCCGGTTGACGGAACAATAATTTACATAGGGGAGTGGAGGGTCATGTCGTTAGATCACTGGGTTGCGGTATTTTCAGCCGTGATTTCTTTTGTGGGATTGTTGCTGGTCGTGTTGCAACTCCGCGACACCACCAGACAGCGTGAATCGGAATCGCTGGTCGAGCTTTTTGACATCAACCGTCAACTGCTCAGTCTCGGATTTTCGCATCCGGCTCTTTTTCCAATCCTTGAAGACACCAAGACCGCTGATCCCTTATGGGAAAAACGCTATTTGCAACTTTGGCTAAACCAGCTTTCCCTCACCTATGCTTATCTGCAACGCTCCGTAATCCAACCCGATCTCAAGGAAAGCCTTGAGCGCAATCTCGCCGATTTTATGATGATGGAAAATGCGCAAAGGCACTGGCAACGATACGGGCTATTCTACCCGGCTTCGTTTCAAAAGTACGTGAACGGAATTTTGAAAAAGGTTGAGCCGCCAGTGACGGCGACCCAAGCGAAGTCCCAGTGATTTCAGGACGCGAGGACTTGGCGGGCAATCTTCTCAAACGTCGCACGGGGCATCCGCACAAAGCTTTCACCAGCAGGCGCGATCAGTTCAGCACCTTCGGCAGGCGCAGGAACATAGCCCTGGACGAATACGTCGCCATTTTCAGCCAGAATGGCTGTTGGACAGGAACCTCGGGCACAAAGTTGGGGAAGTGCTCCATTCTCCCCGAATATTTTTTGGATTTTCATAATTTTTATTATTGTTTTTGTTTTTCTTCGATGAACCAGAATTGCGGATTCTGGTTCATTCGTGAGCAGGGAGACGGCCTTGTTTGACCGGCACGGCAACCGCAAGTATTTGAACGGCGCGGAGCGGAGAATGTTTCTCCGTGCGGCGAACGAGGAGACGGACCCGGCAGCGCGGGCGTTTTGTCTGACATTGTTCTATGCGGGGTGCCGTATTTCAGAGGGGCTGAACCTGACGGCGGAGCGGGTGGATTTGCGCGGTAAAGCGCTCGTTTTTGAGACCATGAAGCGGCGCAAGCTTGGATGTTTCCGTTCTGTGCCTATCCCTGACAGTCTCACAAAGTTGCTTCGGTCAATTGTCGCCGAGCGGAAGCCTGCGGAGCGTGTTTGGAACCTCTCCCGGCCTACGGCTTACCGTTTGGTAAAGGACAGGATGGCAAAAGCCGGTTTCACCGGCGCGATGGCCTCTCCCAAAGGGCTGCGGCACGGATTTGCCATCGCTTGCATCGGCCCGAGCGTTCCCCTCACGACGGTTCAAAAATGGCTGGGCCATGCCCGACTGGAAACGACGGCCATTTATCTCGACGCCAGCGGCGACGAGGAGCGGGAATTTGCCAAGCGCCTGTGGGCGGCCAGTTAGAAAAAATCGGCGAAATAATCTTGTCAAAATGCGGCGTCAGCGTAGCCTTTTTTCGTGAACCAGAATCCGCAATTCTGGTTCATTTTGTTTGGGGGAGAGAGGGAGCCGCTTTGTCCGTACGAGTACCTCAAGGCGGTTTTGAAGTTCAATTTTGGCCCTTTTCAGATTCCAACGCCACCAGAACGTAATCGGATGGACGACTTTCCAGGTAAGAAATTGTGCTGTGTTTCAGCGTCTCACTTAACGGTTGGATGTGGAACTGCTGCGCCGAAGCACTCCATTCAATGGCATAAACGCCTTGCAATTCTTGAGGAATGTCTGTCATACAGAAAGGATAACTGGGTGCTGTGATCTAGCAAGCAATCTCAGCCGCAATAAAGGCTTTTCCCCGCGGCCTGAGAGCGACGGCTTTTGCTCCGGCTTCGCTCCCCGCTTCCCTCGGTCTCCGCTCCGCAAAATCCGCCGCACTCATTCCGCCCCGGACTCGAGCTTGTCCCTCAGACTGAAAGCCGCTGCATTCCGCTTACTCGCCCATTTGCTCCGGCTACGCTTCTCGGTCTCGCTGCGCTCGCTCTGCGAGGCTGGGCCTACGCATATGGGCGACCGCTCCACTCCACAACTTTCAGTCTGAGCGACCAGAGTAGCGCGACCCCGCGCCCCGTTTGGCATGTTTCCAAGTGTTTTTGCAGTGCATTCACTCCTTGTCGTCCTCACGAGCCTGCTTGCGCACAGGGGGCCGGGCGTGGCGACCTTCCGAGGAATCCTTCCACTGGCCGCCCTGTGCCGCAGGCTTTTTTCGTGAAGGGCGACAATCCGAGAACGCACGCGCAGTAAAAAAAACACTATGAAAACAATTACAAATTCAGATTCAAGGCTCAAAAACCGGACCGCACAGCGCAATTCAGAACCACTGCATCGGATTGATTTCCGGCAGCGATTTTACAATCGCGGACTTTCGACAGCCAAAGTGTTAGACATGCTCTACCACGAGACCCCCCGCTTTTGGGAATTGTGCCAGGTTGTCGGCAAGTGGGTATGGGTTGAGTTTCGCGAGAAACAGCCGCGCAACGTGACCGCCGGGCTTTCGCAGCTTGGTTTTCATTGGAACCGGAAACGGCAAGTCTGGCAGCACCCGTGCGGAAATTTTCGCACCGGCACCCGCCGAGACCCGCGCGAGAAGTATCCGACGTTTTATCCGGCGGACTAACCGAAAGCGAACCCACCATGAAACGCACAAGACGCCGCCTGCCAATTCCGCAGCATGAGTTCTATTTTACAGTTGACACATTTAGTCTGTTTTCCGAAGCCGGGCTGGACGGGGAACGTCTGGCACGCGAGCGTGAGGAGGCAGACCGCGCCCGGATGGTTGCGGAGCAGGCGCAAGCGCGGTTGTTTGCCGCAAATTCCAAAAGCGTGCCTTCAAGCATCCGAAAACGGACACCAAAACGGACACCAAATGAGTAAAAAACGATTAAACCAAATAGTGCCGAATTCTCTTGAATACCTCGGAAGAACTGGCACATTAGATCTGCAAACGCGACGGAAAATGGCCGATTCCGACCCTCGCCTCCAAACTTAACCGTATGTGCGGCAACAGTTTGGAGATTCTCCACATTTGAGTTCCAGCGGAAGTGCCAGCACGATTTAACTCTGGCCTGCCCTGCGTAACTCCCACCTGCTCCCTGCCGGAGTCGAGATCAACCGTCGTAAACTCATCGCTGTGAATACAGTTATGAGACAACGATACCGGCTCTACCGCCGCAAAAAAGGCGGACGCTACTACATTCACGATGACGTGACCGGCAAGCAGGATAGCTTGCACACGACCGACCGCGCCACGGCGCTGCGGTTGTTTCATTCGCGCGGCGAGGCGGATCGCCGACAAAGACGAAGTTAAGGTTTCCCGCCTGGGCATTGGCCAGCGCGAGCGCCAAAGCCGAGGAGGCAATGAGGTTTTTCATAGGTTTCCTTTCTCAAGTCATACGGTGTTAACGCGTTTATTTACCAATGGTGGCCGGTCCGCCGCTGGCGCTGATGGTCAGCCGCTTGGAGATGGTCAAGGTTTCGGAGCTCGATCCGGCGGTGTCGATGATGATGTTTCCGCCGCTCATAACAGCGCTGACTCCTTGAGCCACCGTATTGTAGGGATCCAGATAGGTGCCGTTCTGAAAGCCGCTGTAGTTGAAGTCAACATAGACCGGGCTGGTCAAACCGACGAGGGTGTTGAGGAGGTTTAAACCCTTGGGGGAGCCCCATCCCGTGCAAAGGTCATAACCAGGGGCGGCAAACCATCTGTCTGGACTGAGGGCATTGGTGTTGCTTCCATTGGTAATGTCATTAAAACAAGTCTCGTAGGACGCCCCTTGGCAAATATCGTAAATGGCGGGGTTGAGAAAACCGACGACGCCTTTGCCTTCCGCCGAGGCCTGTTGGTTGACCAGCGCGGTGAACGCCGCCCAGAGCGGTGTGGCGGCGCTGGTGCCGAACGCACTCTTGACCTGCCCCGGCACGGAGGGATTGCCGTTGGTAAAAACGTCGGTCAGCACGACCTCTATATGATCCGCACACATGGCCACGTCCGGCACATTGCGCCACTGCGTGGACCCCTGGTTCAACGACATGTTGACGTTCTGTTGGTAGCTGGGGATGGGAACGTTGGTTAGGATTCCACCACTGGACTGGTCCTTCGCCAGCGTGCCGTTCGTAGGCGTAATGTTGTTATTCCAAACCGTTTCGTTTTCGTATTCCTGGCCCGAGTTGAACATGGACAATTCCGTTCCCCCGACCACCGTCACGTAATTCTGGTCAATGTTCATGGCGTTGGTGGCGTTATGGTAAGCGCCGTAATCCCCGGAATCAAAAAAGACGGACTGTCCTTGCGCGACCATTTCCAACAAGGCATGCAAAATGTTGGTGTTTCCGCCAATGCCCCAGGAACAACTGACCTCCGTCGGCACCGGCTCGCCATTCGTTGGGGCGGCGATTTCATTCATCACGTCCGCGTTATTAACCCCTTCATAGACATTGATTTGCTTTACGCCAGGCGCCATGGCGATGACCATTTCGATGTCCAGGCAGACTTCACCATTTTCAGTCCCGGCGATATTGCTGACCCCATCCAACAGCACATTCCGCAGAGGGACATTCGGCAGCCCATTCGTGGCTTCGTAGTCCAGGATGTCACTGGGAGTGTAGCCGTCAAATTCAACCAATCCCACGATTTGCCCGGCGCCGTCGTTAGTAACGCCCGGGATGTACGCATTTCTGAGATCCACGGCTAAATAAGCGCCATTCTTGCCTGAACCATCAGCCGCACCGGGCACAGGCTTGGACTGGAAATAATTCGGACGGGGAATCACATAGTTGTCCAAGCCACTGACGAAGTCTATGGGCATGTCGGGAGCCACTGTCGGCTCCACATCCGGGGCAAAAAACTGCCTTTTTTCCGTGGGATGCTCATACACACCCAGTCGGATTTTAAACATTCCTTCAATATCGGCCACTGTCCCGGCCACATCCACCAAGGCGCGGTTGGCAAAAGTGCGCTCGACTTCCAACCCGTTTGATCGGGCGTAGTTCATCACCTTTTGATAATCCTGCTCCGCCGGCCCAAATTTTTCGGCGAATTGTTCTGGCGTCAAAAAGCGATGGAAATTGGTGCTGGCCGGATTGTAAAGCTCTTGCAGCAGCTTGTTCAGAGTGTTCTCGTTGCGCAGCGGCAATCCGACCGCCAAATGCAGGCGCTGGCCCGGCGGAAGGCGCTCCAGCCTTTGCAAGTGAGCCGCCGTTTCCGGCACTTGCGTCAGGAGGACGCGTCTTTCCTCCGCGAGAATGGAAGCGGCGGTCAGCGAAAGCAGAGCCAAGCTCAGGGCCATTTTTGCAAATCGGTATTTTATCTTTCGCCATGCGGTTGATGGGAGGGCGGAGGGAAAAAGATGCCCCCTGCGTCCGCCTGCCACCTGCGCGACTGTTTTGTTTTTCATGCTCATGGCGTTTTTTATTGGAGTGTGACGAGCACAAGGACCATGCCCTTGCCTTCCGCCAGTGAAGTCATCGCCTTGCCGAGTATCGCGCCTTGGGCGCGAGCGTGATCGGTGACTTTCATCGCATGGCCCGGCGTGCTGGAAGTGGTCAACAAATCACCTGGACGGATGGCTCCGTTGGCAGCGTCCGCCTGCACATAAACCCTCCCCGTCAGCGCCACGTTCTTGCCGCCCTGCTGGAGCGATTGTTGCTGCATTTGAATGCCGGGATTGATGCCGTTGGCGCCGCTGAGCACCCCCGCCACACAAGTGTCATAGGGCTGCCTGCTTAGCTTTAGCCCTCCGGGGTGGTCGGCGTCGATGACCACCACCGCGCCGGGTGGCATTTCCTCCGGCGCGGCCGTTATCGGGAATGGCTCAGCCAAGTCCGCGCCGCCATTGATGGTGATCGAACTGCAAGCGATGTGCATCCAACTGCTGGAAGCTTGGTTCCAAAACCCAACGGCGGTGATAAGGCTATTCATGCTCCCGATTTGCACGTCGCTACCCGAACCATTGCCTCCGATGTAGGCGTCGATCTGGCCGTTCCCGTCGTCCGCGTTGGCCCCGTCTATTTGGACGTAGTTGCCATTCACTTCCAGCCGCTGCGTTGGAGTCGTCGTGTTAATGCCGACAAATCCGTTGTTGGAAATGCACATCCGGTTGACAGAGGCCGTGTAAAAGTCCAATCCATGCACGTTGCCGCTTCCGGTGCGCTGGGATGCCAGGCCCTCCCCACTGACGCCGGCTCCAAAGCGCAGCCCGTACTCAATGGCGCCCGTGTTCTGATTTAAATAATCGACATGCACCCCTTCGCTGCCGTTGAAGAACAGCACCCCGCCGGAGGCCAGCACGTTAAAGGCATCATCAAAGCCAGCGCCCGTGAAAGGATTTTGTGACCCGTCGCTCCAGACGAATGTGTCATTATTGGTCGTTTGGGCATATTGCCCGGCGGCAAAACTGCCTGTGCCGCTGGCGATATTATCAATGCCGCCGGGAATGGTCGCAAAGAGTCCGCTGGCGTTGTTGAGGTAGCCTCCACCTACCGCGCCCATGTCGGAGGCCTTGTTACCAAAGCCGCCCGCAATCGTCGCGCCGCCTGCGAAAAACTCACTGTTGACAGTGGTGGCGATATTGTCGTAGCCGCCTCCGATCACTCCCCCATAAGATGCATTGGAATTGCCCAAGCCCCCGCCTACCACGGAGATAGCGGCCGTGGCCTCATTGCCCGCACCGTCGGCTAAACTACCATCTGTGCCGCCGCCGCCGATAAATGAGCCGGTGACGCTGGCAACATTGTAATATCCGCCCGTAACCGCGGCGTAGGGTGCGCTGGCATCGTTGAAGGCTCCGCCGCCCACCGTCGAGTTGCTGGCGTAGGCGCCGTTCACGTTCCCGCCCGCCACCGTCGCGAAATTACCGCTCGCAGAATTGACTTTGCCGCCGCCCACCACCGTGTCCAATGCCGTCGAGTAATTGAACGTGCCCCCGCCAATGACCGATCCTCCGCCGGTGGCAATATTTCCCTGATAGTATTGTCCGTCGTAACCGCCGCCGCCCACAAATGCACCCGGTCCAGACGCCAGGTTATTGAAGCCGCCCGCCACCGTGGCATCGGGGCCGCTGCTGGTGTTGGCTACGCCGCCTCCAACCGTCCCGAAATCGGCCGTCACAGCGTTGGTCAGTTCCACAAACCCGAAATAAAAGTCCGCCCCGCCACCGGCAATGGTGGCCCCACGGACTCCGGCGGCCACAAAATTGACCGAGGCGCCTCCCACCACGTTGACCATGTTGGAGTGGTTCGCATCGTTTGGAGTCGGCTCCAATCTCCAACCACGCGTTCCCTTCACGTGAATTTCCAGTGGATTATTGTCCGTAGTGCCTAGGAACGCGCCATTGGTTGGATTGGCCCCGGCATTGCCGTTGGTCCTCCAGAACGCGGCGCTGCTCAAACCGCCCAGTGTGACCGCGTTGACATTGGTCAAACCAGCGCCATTGCCGGCAAAACTGTTTCCCCCATTGGTCAGGTTGACCACATTGCTCAAAATGCCGCTCAAGCTGGCCATCGGGATGGTTCCGCTCAGTCCCGCCGCGTTGCCACCTTCGGCGAAGATGGCATAGGGCGTCGGGGTCAATTCCTGGCGCGGATTCAGCGCGATGAAGTTGGTCGCGCCGTTGGTGCGAACTCCAATTTGCAACCAGAGGACGGTGCCGTTGAATACGTCCCCGAAGTCGATGACAACGCTGAACTGGCCGATTTTGACAGACGTGTCGAGGTTGGTCAAAGGCCCGGCCATCAGGGTGCCATTGGTGCTCTCGTCGAAAAGTTGGAACCTGAGATCATAAAACCCATTGGCTGAATTGCTTCCCTCAATGAGGCTGCCTTGGTAGCTGAAGGCCGTGCCTTGGCCGTGAAGATTCGTGGCCAAGGTTAATGATGAAACCGCGGTCACGAGCAGCAGCAGGCGTTTCTTCATAAGGGTCTCCTATAGTTGGTGTAAGTGAGCGAACCGGGTGGAAGTAATAACCGTCATCTGCCAGGAAGGCAAGCTTTATTTTTGTTTTTCTGATCCATGGGTTCAAATTTTGCCCTGCCGCTTTTTGGCACGCCTCAATCGACCGATCCAAAAGTTTTGTTGAAAGAGTCTGCGTGGATTTGGCTTACTTAGGACGAATGGAAGACCATGTTTCTGACGACGAGGGCGACTCGCTTTTGCCGACGCGACGCACCTTGCTGATCGTCCGCGCCATCAGTATTCTCGCTCTTCCCCAACGCCTGCTCTGGCAGCCCCAGTTTTCCGGCGGCAATTTCAGTTTCAGCTTCCAGACAACCTCCAACCAAAGCTACACCATCCAACAAGACACCAACGCGTCCACACCGAACTGGTTCTTGATCACCAACATCACGGGTGACGGTTCGATCTTCGAGTTTGTGATACCGATCACGCCAAGCAGCGCGCAAGATTTCTTCCGTGTCCTCCAGCCCTGACGAGCAAGCGGTCAAGATGCTCACTACGGCGAGGTTTCTGGTGTGGCCGAAATCGTTAGCGCCCAACCGCCCGTCATTAACGTCTCATTGTGATTTTGACAAGAAAAGTGGTCGGGTAAGGAAGTGGCGTTGCCGCCACTCCCTCCCCTCAGAACCGGACGTGAGACTTTCGCCTCATCCGGCTCAAGCCGCACCAAAGCCCCGCGTGAGCGGAGCCGGTTTCACAACGGTTTTGATCCCGGCTTTTCGGCGTGTGAGGCCCGCCTTCTTACGAAACGCACGTTCCGTGAAGTAGGGCTGCCACTGCGGGTCGAACGGATTGGCGTCCCGCCGGATTTTGACATGACGCCGGATTTTGGTTTCGCTCGCATACACGAGTCGCAACCAAATGGGTTTGTCGTCCGGGGTTCGTTTGTCCGTCTCGGTCGCAAACGTCCAAGCTCGCTGGCCCAAGGCTGGGAAGCATTGCTTCTTGACCCAGGCGCGTGATTTCTTGGGGTGTCTGCGTCTGGCCCACTGCCAGAGCGCCCGCCAGATTTCATGGTCCACCCGGTCGAACGTCTCCTTGGCCGCGCAGTGTTGATGATAGTTGGCCCAGCCACGAATGACGGGGTTCAACAGACCAATTAACACGGTTTGGCTGACGGATTTGTTCGCCTCAATGATTCCCCGGACTTTTTCCATAAACGCGTGCGTGTTCTTCTTCGACGGTTTGACCAATGGCTTGCCGTCGTATTTGCGGATGTTTTGTCCGAGGAAGTCGAACCCCTCATCGATATGAGTGATGCGTGTCTTGTCGGCTGAGAGCACCAGNNGCCAGCGTGGGCGAGATGATGCCGCCTTGCGGCGTGCCCGCCTCCGTCGGGAACAGGGTTCGGTTTTCGATGTAACCGGCCTTCAACCATGTTTGGAGCACCACCTTGTCCGTAAGGACATGTTGGAGCATCCATTGATGGCTGATGTGGTCGAAGCAACCTTTGATGTCGCCTTCCAGCATTGGCCTCGGCGAGGAGAAGGACTTGTCTCTTGATACACTGAGGGAGGCTGGCCGTATCGCGACCCGTGAAGCCGTCAGACTTAAAGCGAGCCATGTCGCCTGGGCTCCCGTCATTCGCGACGAAGGCAATACCTCTATCGAAGTTGGGGCGGGAGATAGGGCTTTCGCGGAGCAAATGGTTTCCGCCTACGACACCGAGAAGCGATTGCAGGCGCAGGGTCTCGCACCGGAGTTTTCCATTGAGACCTTCGTCATTCAGGCCGGCCCCACGTTTTTCGATTCGGCCGTCAAACAAGTGGGCGAAGGGATCGCTTCGGAAATGTCGCAAATTTCTCGGCGCGACGCGAGTCCCTACACGTCAGCCACGAAATGACCCATGCGCCGCTTGCTTTCCATATTGCCAGTGGCGCTCACGTTCGCGACTCAAGCGCAAGACATGAAAAATTCACAGGAAATTCCGTCGCCGCCGCCCTCGTACGACATGCTGCGATTCAATGAGAACTATTCATGTTTGAGCAATGCGGCAAACCAAACGGATTGGTTTGATCCCGCCAAATATATTCCCATTCGGCAAAATGACCCGTCCTGGTATCTGACATTTGGCGGGGAAGCCCGGGAGCGTTTTGAAAGCACGGACGCGCTGAATTTTGGAATCGGCGCAGCGGGGGATTCCTATTTGTTGCAGCGTTTGGGGCTTCTGTCCGATCTGCATCTCGGCGACCGGGTTCGTTTCTTTGTCGAAGGCATTTCGGGCCTCGAGATTGGAAACCGGGAAGCAGCGCCCCCGGTGCAGCGGGATCCAATCGACTTGGCATTTGCATTCATGGATGTGGTTCCTTATTTGACCGCAGAGGAACAATTAACGCTTCGGATGGGCCGATTTGGAATGTCATTTGGGGCCGGACGCCTTGTCGCGACGCGCGCGCCGGTGAATATTCCTTTTCGGTTTGATGGATTTGAGGCGCTGTATTCCAGCCCGAAATGGGAGGCCACAGCATTCCTTACCCAACCGGCCCTGGATTCCGGCCATATCGACAGCGAAGATCATACCACCACGTTTTGGGGTCTATATTTGACTCACTGGTTCGACGCGCCTCATTTGCTGGGGGTGGATCTCTACTATTTCGGCATTCATCGAAAGGACGGCGTTTACGCCTCCGGCACGGGCGACGAACACCGGCATTCGCTGGGCTCCCGCCAATTTGGACTCTGGCATAACTGGGACTGGAATACCGAAGAGGTAGTACAAGTGGGAAAATTCGCCGATGAATCCATTCTCGCGTGGACTGCAAGTTTCGATTCCGGCTACACCTGGCAAATTCCCGGAAAACCCAGGCTTGGACTTAAGGCGAACGTGACGAGCGGCGACACCAACCCACACGACGGCGAACTGCAGACCTTCGACGCGATGTATTTCAAATCAGGCTATTTCAACGATGCAACCCTCCTTCGTCCCGAGAACATCATGGACCTGCATCCGAACGCCTCGTTCCAGCTTTCGCGCGCCGTCAGCCTGGACGGGGGAGCCGATTGGTTTTGGCGTTATTCGAGGAACGATGCGGTTTACGCGGTCCCCGGATTTATCGCGATTCCAGCGCTGCATACGGCGTCAAGTTTTGTTGGGACTGCTCTGGATTTGAATCTTAACTGGCAACTGCAACGCCATCTCAACCTGCAGGCCTCATACGTTCACTTTTTGAGCGGCAACTACATCCATGAGGCGGGAGGCCGCGACGTCAATTACGTTTCCACAACTCTTAGCTTCCTCTTCTGATCATGAACGATCCCGTCCATGTTGCGATTGTCAGAACGGTCAAACCGGGCTGCGAGGCGGCGTTCGAACGGGCGCTTCACGAGTTTGTTCAGAGATCGCTGTCACTCCCTGGGCAAATGGGAGTGCATATCATCCGGCCTGCGCCGGGAAGCAATTCGCGCCAGTACGGAATCATTCGGCGATTCGCCGATCGCAACGCGCTTACCGCGTTCCGGGCTTCGCCCGAATACCTGGAATGGAATCAATTGGCCACTGATCTAACCGAAGGCGACGGTCACGCCGAAGAACTTTGCGGCCTTGAAAGCTGGTTCACGCTGCCGGGCCAAGCACTTCAACCCCTTCCGCAATGGAAGATGGCTTTGGTCACTTATATCGCGGTTGATATAGTTACGACTCTGCTCTTCTGGATAGCT
This sequence comes from Verrucomicrobiales bacterium, assembly GCA_003140095.1. Lineage (GTDB taxonomy): Bacteria > Verrucomicrobiota > Verrucomicrobiia > Limisphaerales > Palsa-1400 > Palsa-1400. The sequence goes on from PLIU01000180.1 coordinate 14,502, forward strand.
GGTCCGGTGATTCAAGCGTGGCCGTTTTTGCTCCGAAATTCCGCTTTCAACGTGCTCGTCGTCGTCTGTCTCACTTGGGTGGCGATGCCGCTGTTGACACGAATGTTTCACGGCTGGCTGCAACCCAAACCACAAAACCTTCAAACTTCGCAAGCAATCTTGAA
>PLIU01000215.1 GCA_003140095.1 Verrucomicrobiales bacterium
AGTTGCCCACTATATAAAGCGGATCCGGCGTGGCGACGGAAAGCCCGTTGGTTGGCAGCTTCGCGCCGTTGGTCAGGACGATGCCCGGCTCGGCGTATTGAGTGTAGTTGGTGTTGTAGTTGACGTTGGTGGTGGTGCCTGTGATGCCGGCGTAGGTGTAGCCGGTTATTCCGTTGTAAATATAGCCGGAAACCACGCTGTAGGAGTAGCTGACGATCTGTTCGTAGGTGTAAGTCCTGTCGCCGAAGGGGCCGTTGACCGTTACTGATCCCGAATAACTGCCCGCGCTCGGATAACTGGAGGTCGTCGTCAGCGTGACATTGGTCGTAACGGAGCCCACGTAGGTCCCGGCCCCAGGGTAGCTGGCGGTGGTGGTGACGCTGGTGTTGGTGGATAAAATCGGGGGGACGTATGTCCCGGCACCTGGCAAAGAGGAGGCGGTGGTGAGGCCGGTATTGGTGGTGACGGGCGGAAAATAGGTTCCTGAGCCGGGGTAGCTGCTGGTGGTCCTGGTGGTCGTATTGGTGGTGTAGGAGTAATTGGTCGTGATGACGGTGTTGCTGAGAAAGCGCTGATCAACCACGAAGATCGATTGCACGCTCGCCTCGCTCGCCCCGCGAATGGTGGTCAAAAGCGGAGCCAGCACCGTGTTGGTCGCGCTCCATTGCCGTAGCTGGCCCACGTCGATATTCACGGGGGCGACCTCCACACCGTCGCGCATGTTGTAAAAGCTGCCGTTGGTGTTGACGAAAGGGGCATTGGTGATGATCGTCGCCGCATTATTCACCGCCACGCCGCTGGTCACAGTGATGACGTTGCCGTTGGAGACGGTGATGATCATATCGACCTGGTTGAACAAGCGATTGGTGCCGATGGCGGAACTGGAGGCCTCGCCCGCCGGGGGAACTTGCAGGATGGCGTTAACGTTTGCGCTCACGTTGCTCGTGTTGCCCGAGACGTTGGTGCCGACCGGCAGATTCAGTGGATTCACATCGGCCAGGTAGGGCCCGTCGAAAGTAGCTGCGCCCACTGCGGGCCGGCTGGACGGATCCAGAGGGTTTGCCGACAGATTGAGGGTGCCCGTGGCCGAGACGTCATTGTCAAACGTCAGCGTCACGCCGGAGTTGGGGTCAATATAAATGTTGGTGTTGCCGTGGACCATGCCGTTGATGGTCATGTTCGCACCGGGGTCAATCTCCATGGTGTCATTGTAGAAAATGGCGAATTGAAAAATCGGGATTTGCCCCAGCATCACTTGCTGGCCCACTGTGGCCGTGATGCCATACATGGAACTGGCATTCTTGGCGCTGGCGACGATCTCGTAGGTGGCCCCGACGGATTGCAAGCCGGTATAGGGCGGCCCCAGCACGTTGGTGGTGGTGGTGTTGACGCACTCCACGATGACGATGTTGTTGGTGGTGCCGCCGCTGAAATGATAATTGGTCCAGTAAGAATTGTCGCTGGGAGTGGGGATCAAAGTGCTGTAGTACCCGGCCGTGCTTCGGGTCAAGACCAAGCCCTCGCCGTAATTTTGATCATCCTGCACGATCGCCCCCAGGGCCTTCTCCGTGGCCGCTTCGGCGGCGTAAGAGGTGGTGAAATACTCGCTGGTGCGCGCCGTGACGGCCGCGTTTTCATTGGCCCACGCGATGACGCTGGCCACCAGCAACAATCCGGTCGCGGCCAGCGCCATGACGACCAGCAAAGCCCAACCTCTTTGGCGCGCCCGCGGTTTAACGGCTGTTGTCTTCATGGTCTGTTTCGTGATGCGATCATAGTGACGATTTGGTAAAAATCCACCGGACTGCCCGGGGCGATGTCGATTTGCGGGTTCTGTAATTTGCTGAAGGCCAGGCAAACCTGGATGAGCGGCGTCCCCACGCCATTGGTTTCAGGCGTCCACACGCCGTTGTTGACGCAGTAGGCGGAGAAAATGTTGCTGTTGTACATATTGTTGGTCATGACCATGTTGGCGGTGACCAGATCGAAATCGCCCACGCCAGGGTTGGTGACGCTCCAGTTGGTGCGGTAAAGGTTGCTGCTGGCGGGATCGTAATAATACATGACATAGGCGCCGTTGGTGACCCCGTTGGTATTGGCCATCCAGATCTTCAGCGCGTTGCCCTGCTGCCAGATATTGGCATTGGTGGGGGCGGGGGTGAAACCGGCCAGGCTGCCAGTGCCCAGGTTATTGGAGGCTCCGGACCGAATATCCGTCATCAACTTGCCCAGGGCCTGCCCCGCGTCATCGCTGGCGCTGAGCCAGATTTCCTGGCGCTGAGCCATCGAGAGGCCAAAAAGATTGCACATGATGACGGAGCCGCAGAGGATGACCAGCGTCGCCATGACGATCAACGACTCCACCAGCGTAAAGCCGCTTCGCGGCCCGGTTGCCACCGCATGGGATAAGCTCATCTTCATAAGTCGGGCGACCGCAAGACGGCCACGGTGTTAGTGAAGGTCCCCATGCCCATGAAATTCCAAACACAACTCACCTGAACCAGCGCATAGGGGGGATAAGTGGAAATTTGCGTCACTGTCGCATAATTGGTAGCGAAGACCAGATTTGTCCCGCTACTGGGCACACAAAGCGCGTTGACTTGCATGTTGGTCAGCGCGGGACTGAACATATTGGTCACCGAGGTGCCGGAAATCACCCAGGTTGCGGCCACGATGCTTTCCATTTGCTGCATGGCCGTAGATTGGGCCGCCAGTTGAAAAGAGGAGAACTGCGCCCGGCGTGAGGCCATGGTGTAGCCCTGGAACATCCCCGCCATCACCAACACCGAGACGGCAAGCGCCACCGCTACCTCGATGAGTGTAAAAGCATGGGCCATTCCCCCGCCCCGAACTGGCTGGCATATCCGCATAGGTTAAAGATTGTCTAATTACTCACTGGCAAAGATTTCTCTCTCACGTCTCTATAGCAGTTTGCGAGCCATCTCAATCCTGTTGCCATTGAGTCATCGGCGTAATGCAGGGCAGCCTTGAGCAGAGCAGCAACCCAAAGGGCTTGGGGAAGGCCAGGCGACCACGACGCCTATGCCGCCAAAAATAAATAAGATTCTCTTATCTCATTTTGGCGTCACCAGAACGAAGTCGTCGCGGCGGTTTTTTTTCCAGGCGGACTCGTCGTGACCCGGATCGCCAGGGCGGGAGGCGCCGTAAGTGATGGTCTTGAGGCGCTGTGGATCGACGCCCAGATTGGCCAGGTATTCGCGGGCGGCCAGAGCCCGCCGCTCACCCAGGGAAAGATTGTATTTCTCGGTCCCGCGTTCGTCGCAGTTACCTTCAATAATCAGGCCCTCGAACCTTTTATTGTCTTTAAAATAATTCGCCACCTCCTGCAGCTTGGCTTCTTCTGCGGGCTTGATCGTCGAGCTGTCAAAATCGAAATAAATGGTGTCCGCTTGGAATTTTCCCCGGTCTTCGTTGTGCGGGCCAGTAAAGAGAGGAGTATAGGCTCCGGTGTTGAGCGCGATGGGTTCCGAGGTAATCGGGTTTGCGTTCGGATTGACATCTCCAGTTCCGGGCCCAGGTGTGGAGCTTTGCGGCGGACCGCCGGTGTCAGGGATGGCAATCGTGTTGGGTGGACGGTGCTTGCATCCGGTCATGCCCGCCGCCAAAGCGGCACTCAGAAGGATCATTGCGATCAAATTTGCGTTTTTCATTTTTTTCCACTGTTATGGGAACCCGTTTTCACCTTGCCCATGAAGGTTGGGAACAGCTTCCCGAAATCTGCCTGACATCCTTGACATGTTTCGTTGGCACGTCAAGCAAGCATAGGATACTTTTGTTGTTAACTTGCCGGCCGAAGACAATCGTGCGGGAATTGGGCGCCCAGCACGGGTCTTCGCCTGCAACCAAGACTTGCGCCTCACCACCTTCGGCTGGCACGACGCATATGGTAAAACTGCGGCTGCCGCTGGCAAAGGCGATCCATTTGCCGTCAGGCGACCAATCTGGCGAGGTCATGTTGCCATACACTCCCACCACGCGCACGGCGCGCGCCGGGCCGCCGTTGACGCTGACCTTTTGCAATTCCGCCCGCCCGCTGCGGCAAACAAAACAAATCTCCTGACTGTCGGGCGACCAGGTCGGGCAGGAATCGTCGTCGCGGGTGCTGGTCAATTGCTTCAACCCGCTGCCGTCGAGGTTGCGCACCCACAGATTGGGGCTGCCACTGCGGCTGAGGATCATGGCAACCTTTTGGCCATCCGGCGAGATTTCGGGGCTGAGATTGGCGCCCGGATAATCGGCAAAGACGCGCCGAATCCCGGTGCTCAGGTTGTGTTCCAGGATTTCCTCGCCGCCGCCTTGCCAGGACGTGTAGAACAATTCGCGCCCGCCGGGAATCCAGCAAGGCCCAGCCACCAATGTGCCGTCGTGGGTCAGCACCTTGGCATTGTAACCGTCGAAATCCGAAACGGCAATTTCCGTCGTTCGGCCTTCTTGCTGACGGAAGGCGATGCGGCTCTGAAAAATCGGCGCCGTCCCGCGAATCTCCTTCACAATGTCGTTGGCGAAGGCATGGGCCTGCGTGCGCGCGAGGCCGCCGGTGTAGGCCCTGGCCCACAGCGGCTGATTGGCCCCGGCCGCCGTCAGCCTCCCCTCCAAACGGCCATTTTGCGATCCGCTGACGAGATAAGCCGCCTTGGCCGGCGAGGTGATCTCCATGCCCAACACGGAAAGGTCGAATTTCAAAATCGAATCGACTTCTCCAGTGAAGTCGCTGATCGAAATGGGCACCACGTAAGTAGTCGCCTTACGAATCTCGATAGGGGGCTCATCCGCTTTGTCGGGGAGGGCGCATACGCCCAGTAAAACTGCTATGAGGAATGGTTTATAATTCATTTTCATCCAGACATTTCCTTGGCTTCCAGGCTAAATCGAATCACATAGGTCCGTTGCGTGTCCTTTGTCGAAGCCGGGAACGGCGGCAATTTTGTCACCGCGTGCAAGACCCGTTCCACCGACTTGTCCAGACCCTTGCCGTCGGAAGGGCGCACCAATTCGGCGTACATAATCGAACCGTCCCGCGCGATGGTCACCTTGGCATCCGCCGCGCCCAGGCGGCTGGCGGTGTCATCCGGCGTGATCCAGGCGTGATAGTAGGCGGAAAAAACCGCGTCCCTGTATCCGGCAAAAGCCTCGCCGCCGCCAATCCCATCCACATCGACGATCGTGTTCGGGCTTCCGCTGTTCCGCACGCCTGAAGCCAGATTGGCCAGCGCGTTTTCAATTTCCTTCAGTCGCCGGGCCTCCGCGCGCGCTGAGGACTGGGAAGATGGATTGGTTTGGGACTTTTTCACGCTCGTCGCGGAATGGGCCGGCGGGTAAGAAACTTGGACCTCGTGCTGTGTTTGCCGGCTCGATTTTTTCGGCTTCGATTCCAGGGCCGCCTCCTTTAAGTCATCAGGCGCCGGCAACGGGTGTGTTATTTCTGGGCGGAGACGTGGCGTTGGGCGCACCGGCTCGGCGTGATCTTGTTCGACATGGACCGCCTGCGGTTGCGGTTGCGATTGCACGCGTGGTTGCGCCTGCGGCTGCGGCGTCAAGTTGACGACCCGCGTTCCGCCGCCTGCTCCGGATCGATCCACAATATTGGCCGGAATCATCACCATGACCTGCAGGTCCGTTTGCTCGGGGCGGCTGCCGAAACCGGCGCTGGCGAACAAAATCACCGCCAGCAGGCCGTGCAGACCCAGCGAGAAAACCATGCATTTTTTTTGCTGCCGAGTCATGGGTGTTGGGCCGGCGCGGATTTGGCCGCAAGTGGGATTTTATTGCGCATACAAACGTCGAAGACCGCCATGACTGGGTCCCAAGGCGTGCGCTTGTCGGCGGCGACATAGACGATGAGCTTCGGATCCTGCCGATGCGCCAGGACCAACTCGCCCTCGAGTTGGGCCAGGGACAGACGCTGGCCGCGGAGCCAGTAAGCGCCGTTGGTGGTGATTTCCACCCGGCGGACATCGCGTGGGTCGATATTCTGGCTGTCCGGCCGGCCCATGTTCTGCGGCAATTGCAGAGGCAATTGCTGCTCCAGCATCGGGCGGGTAATGATGAAAATAATCAGCAGCACGAACGCCAGGTCCAGCAGCGGCGTGATATTGATCTCGTTGAGCGTGACCAGCGAATTATGTTGGGAGAAGCGCTTCATTCTTCCTTCACATATTCCGTCTCCATCTTGGAAACCAGGTTTTGCGCGAAATTGTCCAATTCGACCGTTCGGACGCGCAACGTATGCACCAGCCAGTTATAGGCGAACATCGAGGGGATGGCCACCAACAAACCGGCCACCGTCGTGATCAGCGCGGCGGAGACGCCCGGCGCCATCACCGGCAAGTCCGCCTTGCCCGCCTGGCCGACTTGCGCAAATGTATCCATCACGCCCCAAACCGTCCCCAGCAATCCCAGGAAGGGCGCGCCGCTGACGGCAATGGCCAGGAGAATCAAACCAGCCTCCAGCTTGAGGGATTCGCGGGCCACAGCCCCTTCCAAGGTGCGCTTGATGTGTTCCATGCTCTTGAGCGAGACGAATCGTTTGCGCGCCTCCACCCCGTCGCCCTTGAGCCGGGTCTCCAATTCCACGCAACCCTCCTGATAGACGGCGAACATCGGGCAACCATTGACCTCCAGGCGGCGGTCGAAGATGCCGAGCACATCTTTTTGTCCGCGGAATTCGCTGTCGAAATAGAGGTTGAGCCTTCTGGCACGGCGCATTTGCAGAGCTTTGGAGACCATCATGTACCAAGCGAAGACGGAAAAAATGATCAGAACGAATATGATGCAACGGCCCGCAATCGTGGCCTTGCTCCAAATCCAGACAACCTGCAACTGAGTCTCCGCAAAAAAGCAAAAGGAAACGCTCATCAAATACCGCGTCACGGCAGCTTCGTGCTGCCGTTGCTTCGGGCCGAACGTGGAGGAATGAAATGGTCAAATTTTTCACGTCCAGCCCCTTTATTTCGACCATCTGGCACCCAGTGTAAGCCAACTCGCTCATTTGGCAACGCTTTTCCAAAAAAAAAATGCAACTCGCGGTTTGTAAATCCCGTGCATTCCCACCCTCGGCTTGAGACCGCAAGCACGTCGCTTTGAATTAGTTTTGCTTATGGTTAAACCTGGCCCAAACCGCTTTTTCGGGTTTGACCGGGTTTGACCGAGTTTGACCTTCCGCGAGGGACGAGCGCCGGCGAGTCCCCGAGATTGACTGGGTTCGACCCGGTTTGACTGGGCTGCGATCCGCGACCTGTTTCTCCATCGGATTGTCCAATTTCAGGACACGCCAACCGCCCCGCAGGTATTGATTGGGTTTGACCTGCCTATCAAACTAACTAGAACTACAAGCAAAAGAAAGGAATGTCACGCGCAGACGCATTATTGGGCGGGCATTTCACCCTTCAGAGCGGCAATCATGCGGGGGTCGGCGCCCATTTTTTCAATCAACAGACTTCTTCGGCGAGGATCGGCAGGCCACGCGGAATCCACAGTCGCGCCTGCGGCAACCAGGAGCGCAACGACATCGTAGTATTGACTCTGTTCGGCTTCGGGTGGAGGATCACCCCACGCGTAGAGTGCCCAGCCTAAAGGCGTTCCTCGGAATCGTCCATCTTTCAATTCGATAGGCGCCTTCCTTTCCAGGAGCAGTTTGACGATATCAACGCGTGCGGTGTATGCGGCCCAATGCAGGCCGGTTATTCCGTGGGGCACCGCGTCCACCTTCAATCCCATCCCCAGCAGAAACTCGACTACGTTGGTTCTGCCGTACTCGCAAGCCCAAATGAAGCCGCACTCCATTTGCCCATGCGTCGCCTTCGTTTTCAAACTCCCGTCCTCGTTGAAGAAAGTTTTGACCAAGTCGAGCCGTCCCATTCCGGCGGCTCCCTCAAGGTCCAGCGGCGCCCCCCGTTTGGCGAGATGCACCGCGGCTTGGCCGCGACCGCTTCGCAGGCAACCGTTAACGAGTCCTTCTACGTGTCGATTAGCCCCGTATTCAAGCAAAATATCGATGAGCGCGTCTTGCACGCCCGCCAGGAACGGAAAGACGCTCGTCGCGGCCAGCCCGAGAGTATCCGTTCCACCATATATGTCCGCTGCTGCGTGGACGTCGGCGCCTGCCCGGAGCAGAATCTCCGCGACCTGCACGGCATTCTTCGGAGTCTTTTGGCGATAATTCTCCACGCCATTGGCCCCCACATAATGCAAAAGGGTCGCGTGATGCAGGCGCGTCGAACGCTCCCGAACCAGTTCCGGATCCTCTCGAAGCAACTGGTTGAGTTTGGCCACGTCACCGGTGACTACCGCATCCGTCGCTGATTCGAATCTTGATATAGGAGAGCTTTCACGAGTCAGCCCTTGAATGTGTGTGGCAAATTTGGGCCAGCTTTCGAAGCCGTGCTCCCGCGCGATGACGAGTTGAGCGTCGGCCAAGGCTAGCTTGGTGCCTGACAGGTCCAAGTCTGCAAGCTTGCCCGAGCGGGGGTGGTCTTTCTTAATACGCTGCAGCGCTTGATGCAACGCCTGAGGATGGCCCGACTTGGCGCTTTTGAGGAGGTCCTTCGCCTGTTTTTTATACTGCTCCAGGCTAGGGTGAACTGGCAGTTCTTTGGTATCCACGGCGAACTTTCTTTCATAATTGTGCCTGGAGTCCGCCCTAATCAGGCTGAAAGAAGGCTCGTAACCTTCGTTGTTCTGTTTAAGGTGGGCACGGCCCTTTCCGCGGACTGGTTGCGNNTTCCGCGGACTGGATGCGCCCTTTTGCGCTGAGATACTTTTGCCCTCATGCGCTATGGATGTCAATCCTGTCCGCTTGCTTCTTACTTCTCCCGACCAGCTTTTGGCCTCTCTGCAAGTCATGTAATAAGGCCGAGCAAACGGGGCGATTTGCTCCACGCGTAAGATTTCCTCCCGGCGATCCCCGCAGTTGATCACATGGTAGATCGCTCCGGCAAATTCGCGGCGCATGTGGCGTGGCATACACACACCTCGCCACTGCCCTCGCGGCCGTCAAGCACTTTAAAAAGCGGGAACTGGGTGACACTGGCGTCCACTCTGCGCGGCTGTCCTGGGGGACCTCGTGGAAGAAGCGGACAACTCTGCTGGCCAGTGAGTGGAATGGTTCGATTCTTGGCGGGAATCGGGCGTTGACTTTGGGATGCCTTCCTGCCAAGCAAAAGGTGTTGAGGAGAACAAATCAACGCAGCCGGAAAACATGAACGCAAATACAACTACGCGCTGGTATCACTTTATCGCTTACTTCTTCGGTGGGGCTTTCCTTGCAAACGCGATCCCACACTTGGTGAACGGCATTTCGGGCAGGCCCTTCCAAAGCCCTTTCGCATCGCCACCCGGACAAGGCTTGTCCTCATCGACGGTCAACGTCCTGTGGGGATCGTTCAACCTAGTTCTGGCTTACCTACTGGTAGGCCGTGTTGGCCGATTCGAGCTGCGCCAATCGAAACATGTGGNNTGTTCTTGGGCTTGGGGCATTGCTCATGGCACTCATGCTGGCGTGGGCATTTGGAAAGTTTCATGGGGGCAACCTTTGATATTTTGAGGGCGTCAGACACGGGCACTCAGAAGGTGGGCTGGGTTTGGACGAAAGACTCCGCCGGAAACGGAACAAATTAAGAGCGGCCC
>PLIU01000197.1:0-7556 GCA_003140095.1 Verrucomicrobiales bacterium
TCAGCCGCAAACAGAAGGTGCAACTGGTTGTGCTTGATATCAATGAAGTAATCAAAGACCTGGACAAAATGCTGCGGCGGCTAATTGATGAGAACATCGAATTGACAATTCTTCCCGACGCGCAACTCGGGCGGGTGAAAGCCGACTCCGGCTATGTCGGGCAGGTTCTGATGAACCTGGCCGTGAATGCCCGCGATGCCATGCCCAACGGCGGCAAACTCACCATCGCCACCACCAATGCCACGTTAGATGAAAATTACGCGCACATGCAGACAGGCGCGATTCCCGGCGACTATGTCATGTTCAGTGTCAGTGACACTGGAACCGGCATGACCGAGGAAGTCAAAGCGCGCATGTTTGAAGCGTTTTTCACCACGAAGCCTAAGGGCAAAGGCACAGGTTTGGGCTTAGCGACATGCCAGACCATCGTGCAACAATCCGGAGGTCACATCGCCGTGGAGAGCGAACTCGGTCAAGGCACGACCTTCAAGATTTATTTTCCACGAGTCGATCAGCCGCTGGATGTCGCGGCCCGTCCCAGAACCGGGCCGACGCCGCGCGGGACGGAAACGTTGCTGGTCGTCGAGGATGAGCCAACGTTGAGGCATCTCGCCCGGAGCGTTTTGGAACTCCAGGGTTACAAAGTGCTGTCCGCGAATAATGGCCAGGATGCGTTACATGCTGTGCGCGACCACAAAGGATCACCAATTCGATTGGTGATCACCGACGTCGTCATGCCGCTGATGGGCGGCAAAATACTGGTGGAGTGGCTGAGAGCATCCAATCCCGATCTCAAGATAATCTTCACTTCGGGATATACTAATGATGCAATCACACAGGAAGGAATGCTTCCGCAAGGAGTTGAATTCCTGCCCAAACCGTACACACCCAGAACGCTCGCCTGCAAAGTGCGCGAGATGCTGGATGCGCTCTCTTGAGAAAATATTTGCCCTGGCTCCTCACCACTATTTGGCTTACGGCCGTCGGTGCCGGACTGCATGTATTATGGGTGTATGAGCACACGCCAGGCAGTGCTGCCAGCGTCCCAGGCCGTTGGCCCGGGGACAGCAGAATTCCACGCGCTCCTGGGCGCCCGACGCTCATCATGTTTGCCCACCCGCGATGCCCCTGCACGCGGGCGAGCATCGGAGAATTGGCGGTGCTGATGACGCACTGCCAGAATCAAGTGAAAGCTAGCGTGGTTTTCTTTCAACCAAACGGCAGTAGCCAAGATTGGCCGCACACCGACTTGTGGCGCAGCGCTGCGGCGATTCCAGGAGTGACAGTGCGGTCCGATCAGGACGGCGTGGAGGCAAAGTGTTTCCAAGCGACGACATCTGGATACGTGGTGCTCTATGACGCCCTGGGAAAACTGGTTTTCAGCGGAGGAATTACATCATCGCGAGGGCACGCCGGAGACAATGTAGGGAGATCCGAACTCACGCAATGGCTCCATCATGAAACGGCGCCTGCATCGGAAACCCCAGTCTTCGGCTGCTCGCTGCTCGATCCAACACGCGGATGCAACAAAAAGGAAACCGCATGGACACGCTGACTCCAGTTCTTAATGAAGACGAGACGGTGCGGCGGCGAGCCGACGTTTTTTTTCAAGAGCAACTCGATGTCTATGCAAGGCGCACGGACCGCATGTTTGCCTGGTTGATGGGGATTCAATGGCTGGCCGGAGTTGTGGCGGCTTTATGGATTTCGCCCAGGGCCTGGGAGGGACAATACAGCCACACTCATATTCACGTGTGGGCAGCGCTGTTCTTGGGGGGAACGATTTCCGGTTTTCCGATCCTTCTGGCGTTGACGCGCCCCGGCTCAGTTTTGACCCGCCACGTCATCGCGGTGGGGCAGATGTTGAGTTGCGGTTTGTTGATTCATCTGACGGGTGGGCGCATCGAAACGCACTTTCAATATTTTGGCGCTTTGGCTTTTCTTGCCTTTTATCGCGATTGGCGGGTCTTGCTGACGGCCTCGGCGGTGGCGGGGGCAGACCATCTCCTGCGCGGTTTGTACTGGCCGCAATCCATCTTTGGCGTGCTGGTGGCGGATTGGTGGCGCTGGCTCGAACACGTCGGATGGGTGGTGTTCGAGGACATTTTTCTGGTGCTGGCCATCCGCCAAAATCTAAGCGAGATCCGAGGCGTGGCGGAACGTCAAGCCAAACTGGAGACCTTTAACGAATCCATTGAACGCACGGTAAATGAGAGGACGAGCGAACTCCGGAGTGTTCACCAGCAATTGCTGGAAGCTTCCCGCCGGAGCGGCATGGCCGAAATCGCCACCAACGTGCTCCATAATGTCGGCAATGTGTTAAACAGTGTCAATATTTCCAGCAGCTTGATCGCCGACGGCGTGAGGAAATCCAGGGCCTCCGATCTGGCCGGAGCAGTACTTTTGATGAAGGAGCACAAGAATGACCTTGGAACGTTCATTACCCTTGACTCGCGAGGCCAACATTTAACAGCTCATTTGGCCCAGCTTTCCGAACATCTCATGGCGGAGCAAATGGCCGCCGCCAACGAACTGGCTTCATTGCGGCAGAACATCGACCATATCAAGGAAATCGTGGCCATGCAGCAGAACTACGCCACTTTCGGCGGAGTCAAGGAAATCGTCAATGTCCTGGACTTGGTGAAAGACGGCATGCGCATGCATGAGGCGGGTTTGCAACGCCATTCCGTGGATGTCGTGCGCGATTTTGCCGAGGTGCCTCCCGTAAACATCGAGAAGCATAAAGTCCTACAGATATTAGTGAATTTGTTGAGCAACGCCAAACATGCCTGTCAAGAATCAGCGCGAGCGGACAAACGGGTGACAATCCGCGTGGTCAAAACCGATGACAAAGTGAGGATATTGGTGATAGATAACGGGGTTGGGATTGCGCCCGAGAATCTAACGCGCATTTTCAATTACGGATTTACGACCCGCAAAGGCGGCCACGGGTTTGGCTTGCACAGCGGCGCGCTGGCCGCCAAGGAAATCGGCGGTTCGCTAACCGTGCAGAGCGACGGCCCCGGCCAGGGCGCCTCCTTCACTCTGGAATTGCCGCAACCTACCAAAGAAAAATCCCATGCGTAAGAAACCCGCTGACAAAAACCGGCGCTTGCTAATCATTGATGACAACCAGGCGATCCACGATGATTTTCGAAAGATTCTCTCGCCCGCCACCACCACCACCATCGAAGCCTTGGACGCCACAGCGGCCGCTCTCTATGGACATGCCCCGGCTTCGGACCTGCAAACCCAGTTTGAAGTGGACTCGGCATACCAGGGGCAAGAGGGGCTGTTGATGGTCCAGAAAGCCCTCGCCGCCGGACGGCCTTATGCCATGGCGTTTGTGGATGTGCGCATGCCGCCCGGCTGGGACGGCGTGGAAACCACGCAGAGAATTTGGGCCGTTGATCCTGACATCCAAATTGTCATTTGCACCGCCTACTCCGACTATTCATGGGACGAAATGTTTGATAAGCTGGGCCGTCGCGACGGATTGCTTATTCTCAAGAAACCATTTGACGCGGTGGAAGCCGCCCAATTGGCGAATTCGTTGACGGAAAAATGGTGGTTGCACGTGGAGTCCCTTGGAAAAATGGAAGAACTGGAGAGCCGAGTGGCTGAACGCACTCGCGAGTTGCAGCAAACCAACCAGGCGCTCCAGAAAGAAGCAACCGGACACCAACGCGCGGCAGAGGCCTTGCGTGAAGCTGAAACCAAATATCGCGGCTTATTCGAAAATGCCATCGAAGGCATTTACCAAAGCACCCCGGATGGCCGCTTCCTCGCCGCCAACGTTGCCCTGGCCAGGATGTACGGTTACGAGCATCCCGAAGACATGATGCGCGACATTTCAGACATTCAAAGCCAAGTTTATGTCGATCCCGCTATGAGGGAGCGGTTCAAGCAGGAAATCGCGTCTACCGGCGTCGTTCACTGCCTCGAATACCAAGTCCGCCGCCGGGACGGCACTACTCTCTGGATTTCCGAATCTGCCCGCGCCGTCAGCGGACCCGACGGCGCCGTCCTCCATTACGAAGGCCTGATCGAGGACATCAATAAGCGCAAGAAGGCGGAACAAACTCTGCATCGACTGCGTGCTCAACACTCGATGATTTTGAACTCTGTCGGCGAGGGTGTGCATGGTATCGACTCCGATGGGAGGATTATTTTTGAAAATCCCGCCTCCGCCGCCATGCTGGGCCACGAAATTGCGGATTTGATCGGCCGCCCGGCGCATAGCTCGATGCACCACACTCGGCCCGATGGCTCGCCGTATCCGCAAGACGAATGTCCTATTTATGCGACAATGAAGGATGGCCAGATTCGCCATGTGCGAGATGAAGTATTCTGGCGCAAGGACGGCACGAGCTTTCCAGTCGAATACACAAGCGCCCCACTGCGTGACGAGAACAGCGTGATTACCGGCGTGACCGTCGTGTTCAACGACATTACCGCGCGCAAACAGCTCGAAGCGCGCATGATTCAATCTCAGAAGATGGAAACGGTCGGCAAACTGGCCGGCGGCGTTGCGCACGAGTTCAATAGCATCCTGACGGCCATCATCGGCCAATGTGAATTGTTGCTTTCGGATCTGCCGCCGGGAGGGGCGTCGGCCAAAAGTGCGACCGAAATCAATCAGGCCGCTAATCGCGCCGCCACTCTTACCCGCCAACTCTTGGCCTATGGCCGCAAGCAGTTTCTGCAACCCGAATTCATCGAGCTTAACCGGCTCATTGCGGGCATGGACAGCGTCTTCCGGCTTCTCATGGGCCCTGACGTTGATATCCGCATCGTGCCCGCACCCGGGCTGCACGCGGTCAAGGCGGACGCCGGGCAAATTGAGCAAGTCATCATGAACATCGCCATCAACGCGCGCGATGCCATGCCCACCGGCGGCAAACTTACGCTCGAAACCGCGAATGTTTCGTTTGACCAGGAGAGCGTGGATCGCTATCCGGAATTAAAGGCCGGGGACTATGTAATGCTCGCCATTACGGACTCCGGCACGGGCATGAGCGAGGAAGTCAAGGCGCGCCTCTTCGAGCCGTTTTTCACTACTAAGGGCGTTGGCCAGGGCACCGGGTTGGGCTTGTCCACCTGTTACGGGATTATCAAACAAAGCGGAGGACATATCAGCGTCTATAGTGAACCCGGCCGCGGCACTTCGTTCAAAATTTACCTTCCTCAAAGCGCACAGCAGCCAAAGGGTCCCGTGGAGCGCGCCGCATCCCCCGTTTTGCCACGCGGGACCGAGACCATCCTGTTGGTCGAGGACGACAACGCTCTGCGGGAGATGGCCGGAACCTTGTTGACGCGGCTCGGTTACAAAGTATGGGCGGCGGCCAACGGCGTCGAAGCCCTCAACCTGAAACAGCACCGCAATGTCGGCCACGTTGATCTCTTGTTTACCGATGTCGTTATGCCACACATGAGCGGCAAGGAATTGGCGGAACAAGTGCAAACATTGTATCCGCGCACTCGGATTCTTTTTACGACCGCGTACACGGAGAACGCCGCCATCCATCAAGGCGTGTTGGACCCAGGCGTGTCGCTTCTGCCGAAGCCTTACACTCCGTCCGCGCTGGCACGCAAAGTGCGGGAAGTGCTGGATCAACCGAGTGTTCCGAAACCTGAAACCATACGAACAACTTCGACTTGACGAAACCCTCCGCTCGGATGCCTTCGAGTTGATTGTGTCTTATGGTCTCGGAGCCAGATGTTGATCGCCTCCATGGCCCGACTCCAGGCTTTCCAGCGCGGCATAGGTATAACGCCTAAACAAAGTGTGTCGAGCGTTATTCTAACATTCTGAAAAGTGACGAGGATGGTCCTATGGCACCGATTTAACACTGTCTTTTCAGGCATGCGATGACGACTTTTCAAAACACTCGTCTCAACCATATCGCACTCTTGTTTTGATTACACCTCATGGCCGGAAGTTATTTATGAACGAACCCTTGAATGAATGCGCCAAAGACATCTTGAAGCCGGGAAAAACACGCTGTTTCCCGGCCATTTCAAGCATCTACCACAACCGGAGCCGGCGAATCCGGCCAGCGGCAAAAGGAGTGATCCATGATCCTGAATATTGTAACGACAAGCTTCAAATTCCAGGCGATCACCGATGTTGAATTGCGGCATGCGGCCCGCAGCATCTTCGCCACCGGCCTGATGAACGCCTTGAGGACCCGCGACACGATTGTCCCCCCAACCGAGATCGTCGCCAGCTAATTCTTGCCGCAAGCAATTCTCCACGCGCCGAATCCTAAAAGCCATGTCCCCGGAGCCAGGCGGCGGGTCAATGTGGAGCGCAGCCGGATGAGGCGAGCAATACATTGACGCGACGACCGGCGACATACAATTGAAACTGGATTCGCGCGTGGCCTGTCAGCGCGACTGCGCCAGCGAACAAATGTCAATGAACCCAATAATGGCCGATGCAGAATCCAATACCAAGCGCCAGCAAAAGCCAGACCGCCGTCCGTAGAATCACCCGCCATGCGAAACGGTCTTGCAGGTCATTAGAAACCTGTTCCAACCGTTCGCATTGAGTTGTGGTGCCGACCTTGATGCCCTTCCATTCAGACGCCGCATTTTCCATCAAAGATTTGATTCGCTCTGTGACCGCTTCCGCTTCGGCAAGCTGCATCTGGATTTGGTCGGCAGCTTTTCGCGTGGCTTGGACGTGAATCTCCACGGCGGTTTTCAACTCCTTGTTCTGTCCGTCCATGGTATTGGCAAAATCATCTGCCATCGTCTTACTCTGACGCCGGTATTCGGCCAAATGCAGTTCCAGCCATTTGCGCGATTCGGCCCATGAACGCGGCAGGCTCGCCGCCATACGCCATTGCGCCTTGGTCAGCAGTGCCAGTTGCACCGGGAAGCTGCTGTCCGGCCCGACATTCCATTCGTGCAAGAGCCGGTGAATCCGATCCACTTCCTCCGTCGTCATCCCGGCGCGCAGAGCCGCCAAATCATCTTGGTCCAAGTCCATAATCATTCACCCAGATTGAGCATTGGCTGTTTAGGACGGGATGGCTTCGCCGCCGGTTCCGGCTGTGATTCGACCTCCGGCATCTGTTGCTC
The DNA here is from genome assembly GCA_003140095.1 of Verrucomicrobiales bacterium. GTDB lineage: Bacteria > Verrucomicrobiota > Verrucomicrobiia > Limisphaerales > Palsa-1400 > Palsa-1400. The sequence goes on from PLIU01000197.1 coordinate 7,090, forward strand.
TGGCACCAGCAAATCGGCCATGGCGTCGTATCGCCGGAACATCTGCTGCATCGCCCATTGCATTTCCCCGGCCAGCATCAATTCCAAGTGTGAAGCACCGGGAGTCGCCACTTCCGCAAAACTCAACTTGCGCCCCGCCTTGGCCTCGGCGCGTTTGATGGCCAGCAACGTGATGGAAGTCACCACCGGCAACGTCAGTTCCTTGGCGCCAAACTTTTTCAACTCAGCCTCGATGTTGGATTTCCTGAACAGGTTCGTCCGCACTTTTGCAGGGTTGTGGACAATCACATAATCCACGCGGTCGCCCGCGAAATAAAACAGTTCGAGCAGATTGTTCATGCTCTCGGTGTCCTCGCTGGGGAACAGGAAAAACGTGAAGCGGGTGCCCTGTGCGCCGAGCGATTCGAGCAGTTGTAACGACTCCAGTGCCTGCACGATGAGGCCGTCGGCCTGCGCCCGGCAATCAA
>PLIU01000197.1:7575-7844 GCA_003140095.1 Verrucomicrobiales bacterium
GGATGGCGGTCGGCAAACGAATGATGCCGATCATCGAGGTCGGAACCATCCCAATGGATGCCGTGATAGTCTAGCCAGGCGGTGCGAAACTCGGCTTCGAAACTTTTGCCGAGACTGCCTTTGGATTGAGGATTGATGTGGACGCGTTTTGTGATGTTCATGTGAATTCTTCGGTGTTGATGGTGGAGAAGTTCGGACGTTTGAAATAGGGCTTCATCGGCAACGGCGTTTGGCGTAATTGCGGCCGGCTGGCCGCTGCGTTGGGGCGG
>PLIU01000163.1 GCA_003140095.1 Verrucomicrobiales bacterium
CCCGCAGGAAAGCCGGCCAGTCAAAGCGCCGGGCGGCAGCAGTGCGGTGCGGGAAATGTGGCGACATCTTCATGGTTCACCGGGTGAAAAGTGGCCATCACCTATGAAATCAATGCTTTTCTGCCAGATTCTAGGAGTTTGCGGGGACTTGGGCCACTGATAAGTTGTTAAATCGTTTGTAATCAATAGCTTAATGTCTAGCGCCAAACTGTCTCAGCGTTGCAAATCAACAACTTCCAACGTAAGTCCGACCGGCTGCTAGACGAGCAAGCGGGATTTCATTTTGTCTAATGATTGCCTACAGGAGGGCGTTTTATCGGTCATTCTGGTTGCCGGATGAAGAAATCCTCGGCCAAGTGCATTTCGTGTAGCAACTACACCCGCGCGGGTAACGATTCAGGCAAACTGGCCGGCATGATTGAATTGGCGGAAATACAGATTGAGTGCCTGGCACGCCTTTGCCGGTTCGCCTGCAGATAAACTGGCAAAACGATGAATGGAAAAAATTAACGATTGTTTCAAAATGGCACAAAGCCTTTTTGAAAACTGATAAAGTGACGCCTTATGTTCACGGTCGTGGCGCAAAAGAATCTGGGCGATGCCGAGAGTTACTTCGACGAGCACCTGTCGCAGAATGATTACTACGCGGCGGGCGAAATCCGTCCCGGCCAGTGGACCGGCGCGGGCGCGGAACGGTTGGGATTGAAGAACGCTGTCACCCGCGAACAATTCCATGCGCTGTGCGAAAATCAAAATCCTGAAACCGGCGAACGGCTGACGCAGCGGCAACGGAAGGAGGGCCAGCGGCGGGTGTTTTATGATTTCACCTGTTCCGCGCCCAAATCGGTTTCGGTCCTGGCGGTGACGCTGGCGGATGAGCGGCTGGTGACGGCGCACGAGGGAGCCGCAAGCTTCGCGTTCCGCGAACTTGAAACCTTCGCCGCAACACGGGTGCGCAAACAGGGCGGCCAAAAGGATCGGACGACCGGCAATCTCGCCGCCGCCGCGTTCACGCATACGAGCAGCCGTGCGCTCGACCCGCAGTTGCACACGCATTTCACGGTGTTCAACGCCACGTTTGACGACAGTGAACAGTCATGGAAAGCCCTGCAAGCGGGCGGCATGTATGACGCCATTCGGTACGGCACGGCGGTTTATCGGAACGAACTGGCGAAGCGGGTGCAGCAAATCGGCTACCGGATTCAAACGTCCAAACATGGCTTTCAAATTGATGGCGTGAGCGATGAGGTGTTGAAACGCTTTTCCAAACGCGCGCAACAACGTGACGCGGTGGTAATGGAACTCGAACAAAAACTGGGGCGCAAACTTTCCAACAATGCCATTTCCCATGCGGTGCATCAGAGCCGGGCGGAAAAAGTCAAAGGCATCTCGACGGCGGAAGTGCGTGAGCGCCAACTGGCGCAGTTGTCATCGGAGGAACAACAATCACTGCAAAAGCTCTGCTCGTCAGTCCGCCCCGTCCGGCCAGTCCGTGCCTTTGAACCAGAAAAGCAAACCCTGAATCATGCCGTCGCCCATGTCTTCGAGCGCAAGTCGGTGGCGCCGGAGCACGAACTGTTGAACGTAGCCCTGTCGGAACGTCCGGGTGAAGTGGATTTGGCGGCGCTGAAAGCGGCGGTGAAGCATTCGCCGGACTTGGTGAAAACGGAACGTGGATTTTCCACGCGGCAGATTTTGGCAACGGAACTGGACTTGATTCAGACGGTCAACGCGGGCTGCGATGCCGTCGCGCCATTGCATCCAGGATACCGGCCTGCCGACTGGCTCGGCGAAGATCAACAGCGAGCCATTTGTCATGTGCTGCGCACTACTGACCGGATCACCGGACTGCGCGGTCTGGCGGGCAGCGGCAAAACCACCGCGTTGCGCGAACTGGTCGTCGCCTGCAAAGAAGCCCGCGTTGAACCGCTGTTCTGCGCGCCGACAGCCGCGGCAACGGACGTTCTCCGCAAGGAAGGATTTGAGGCGATGACGCTGCAAAGTCTGCTGCTGACGAAACCGGCGTTGTCTGCGCGTCAGTTGGTGGTGCTGGACGAAGCCGGGGCGGTCGGGATGGACGACATGAAGCGGCTGTTTGACCTGGCGCGGGACACACGCATTGTGCTGTCGGGTGATACCGGCCAGCACGCTTCGGTCGCCCGTGGCGATGCGCTGCGGCTTTTGGAGAACCATTCGGATTTGCAATCGGGACAACTGACCCGCATCCGGAGGCAACGCAAGGCCGAATATCGCCGGGCCGTCGAACTGGCCGCGCAGAAGCGAACGGGGGAAGCGTTCGCACAACTAAAACGCATGGGAGCGGTCGCCGAATTTTCAGGTGATAAATTGCACAGTGAAGCCGCCCAGTCCTATGTAAGAGCATGGGCACAAAACCGATCTGCGTTGCTGGTTGCTCCGACATGGAACGAAATTGAAGCGGTGACGGAAAAAGTCCGCGCCGCGTTGAAAACGTCCGGTCGGTTGGCTGGCGAGGAAAAGGAATTTCAGGTTTTTGATTCGCT
>PLIU01000036.1 GCA_003140095.1 Verrucomicrobiales bacterium
TTTTTGAAAACCGAGAATATCGCGTTTTATGTTCACTGCCGCTGCGCATAAAAACCTGATGCCGGATCAACCAGCCAGCGGGAAAATCGCCTGGCGTTTGCTGGTTAAGGCCGTCGTTTGCATTGTAAGGATTTATTACCCGAAAGGCGCCACTGATCAAGGGTTTTTGCCGGGATTTAGCCTGTACGATTTTGTGTGTCTGGCGCGCCACGCCGTCGAGAATTTCTGCCATGTTGGTGCCGTATGAAAAGATTATCAGCCAATCGTGGTTTGAGCGGCGGCGAAAAGCGGGCGAACCATTGTCAAAATCGTGGGGATGGGGCCGGTGGCTTCCGTGGCTTCGGGATCGCGGCAAATTTCTGGCCAAGTTTGCAAAGGCCGTCCGCCGTTTCCTGTCAGAGTCCCGCGATGATGAAAATAATTTCAGTCCGCCTGGCGACGCAAGAAACCAAAAACGCATTTGGTGCCCTTGGGATACCCATGCCGGTTTCCCTTTCGGCAGGATTCCCATTTGACAGCCGGATGGACGGCCAAAACGAAAAAACACTTTGTTTCATTTTGAAACAGAGCCTTTTGAGAAACAGCTAAAATCGGTTCCATGTTCACTGCCATCGCGCATAAAAATCTGGCCGATGCCGAGAGTTACTTCGATGAGCATCTGGCGCAGAACGATTACTACGCCGCCGGTGAAATCCATCCCGGCCAGTGGATCGGCGCGGGCGCGGAACGGCTGGGATTGAAAAACGTCGTCACCCGCGAACAATTTCATTCGCTGTGTGAAAACCAAAATCCGGAAACCAGCGAACGATTGACTCAACGGCAACAAAAAGAAGACCAACGCCGCGTGTTTTATGATTTCACCTGCTCGGCACCAAAATCGGTTTCCGTGCTGGCGATGACATTGGATGATGACCGGCTAGTGACGGCACACGAGGAAGCAAGGCGCATTGCGTTCCGCGAACTCGAAACCTTCGCCGCCACCCGAGTCCGCAAGCAGGGCAGTCAAAAAGATCGAACCACTGGCAATCTGGTCGCCGCCGCGTTCACGCACACGAGCAGCCGCGCGCTCGACCCGCAGTTGCACACGCATTTCACCGTGTTCAACGCCACATTTGACGAAAGGGAACGCTGCTGGAAAGCCTTGCAAGCCGGTGGAATGTATGACGCCATCCGTTACGGCACGGCGGTCTATCGGAATGAACTGGCGCGCAGAATCCACGCCATCGGTTATCGAACCGTTCCGGGCAAACACAGTTTTGAAATCGAAGGCGTCAGCCCGGATATTCTAAAACGGTTTTCCAAGCGGTCGCAACAGCGTGACGCGGTGGTGCAGGAGATGGAACAAAAGTTGGGGCGCAAATTGTCAAATAATGCCATCGCCTTGGCAGTGCATCAGAGCCGGGCGAAAAAGGTCAAAGGCATCTCGACGGCGGAAGTGTGCGAACGCCAACTGGCGCAGTTGTCATTGGACGAACAACAATCACTTCAAAAGCTCTGCGCGGCAGTCCAACCCGTCCGGCCAGTCTGTGTCTTTGAACCAGAACACCAGGCCCTGAATCATGCCGTCGCTCATGTGTTCGAGCGCAAGTCGGTCGTGCCGGAACATGAATTGCTAAGCGCGGCGTTGGCGCAGCGTCCGGGTGAAGTGGATTTACCGGCGTTGAAAACGGCGGTGAAGCATTCGGCGGAACTGGTTAAAACCGAACGTGGATTTTCCACGCGGCAGATTTTGGCAATGGAACTGGATTTGATTCAGACGGTCAATGCGGGATGCGATGCCGTCGCGCCATTGCATCCCGGTTATCGGCCTGCCGACTGGCTGGGCGAAGACCAGCGCCGGGCGATTTATCATGTCCTCCGCACCAGTGACCGTATTACCGGCCTGCGCGGGTTGGCCGGCACCGGCAAAACCACGGCGCTGCGCGAACTGGCCGCCGCTTGCAAGCAAGCCCGCGTTGAACCGCTGTTCTGCGCACCGACGGCGGCGGCCACGGATGTTCTCCGCAAGGAAGGATTCGATGCCGTAACATTGCAAAGCCTGCTGTTGTCGAAACCCACGTTATCAGAACGGAAATTGGTTGTGCTGGATGAGGCCGGAGCTGTGGGTATGGACGACCTGAAGCGGCTGTTTGATCTGGCGCGGGACGCACGCATTGTGCTGTCGGGGGACACCGGNNCATTCGGCGGCAACGCAAGGCCGCATATCGCAAGGCCGTGGAACTGGCGGCGCAGAAACGCACCGTGGAAGCGTTCGCTCAGATGGAACGGATGGGCGCAATCACGGAACTTGCGGGCGATGAACTTCACGACTCGGCGGCGAAATCGTATTTGAAGGCGTTGGAGGAAAATAAATCCGCGTTGCTGGTCGCACCCACTTGGGCGGAAATTGAGGCCGTGACGGAGAAAGTTCGCACGGCGTTAAAAATCTCAGGGCGGCTGGCCGGTGAGGAAAAGGAACTTCAAGTTTTTGATTCGCTGTCATGGACAGAAGCGCAAAAGCGTGATGCGCGGCAATACCGTCCCGGCATGGCGATTCATTTTCACCGGACAGCATACGGTTTTGACAAAGACGAAACGGTGGCGGTGGTCGCCGTGGAAAACAATTCTCTGACAGTGCAATGTCCCGATGGTTCGGAAGTGCTTTTCCAATTGGGTCAAGGCTCCGCCTTGTTTGATGTGGGGGAGAAACGGGAATTGAAAATGGCCGCCGGTGACAAGCTGTTGCTGCAATCAAATTGGCAAAAGAAATTCGTCAACGGTGAGTTGGTCGAGGTCAAAGCCGTTCAAGGCGATTCTGTTTTGCTGGCCGATGGCCGGGTGATTCCTGCCGAATACCGCACGTTCACGCACGGCTACGCCGTCACGTCACACGCCGCCCAAGGCAAAACAGTGGATGAGGTTTTGCTGGTCGCCTCGTCGCGTTCGCTGCCCGCCATCAATCAGGAACAATTTTACGTCAGTATTTCGCGTGGCCGCGAACGCTGTCAGATCTTTACGGACGATGCCGAGATGTTACGTTCGCACGTCACCCATTCCAGTGCGCGTTTAGCGGCGGTTGAAGCCATGCCGCGACGTGACTTCCTCCAAACCATTTTGCAGCGCGGCAATCGTTTCCTGAAACGGTTCCGTCAACGTTTTGCCCAATCAATTTCAACTGAAAGGAGTAACAATGAAATCAAGCCAACTGAACACCAGCGAGAATCCTACCACAGCAGCGTCTAGCCCGCGCGACAATCCCTGCCTCGGCAGTGATGCCACCATCGCCGCGCTGGATGTGTTTGCCGACGACGGCACCAGCTATCTGCTGCCTTACGCGCAGTTTTTATATGCGGAAAAAATCTCCAACCCGGCATTGGAAAAAGAGCCTGACGCCCCGCCGGAAAAGGTGCTGATTCGTTTTGCGCGGGCCGATGTGGTCGTCCTGGGCAGCGGCCTCAAGCGGCTGGAAGAAGGGATTCAGAAGTATGAATTGAAGTTTGTGAAGTCGGCGGATCGCCGGTTGGCGGCCACGCTGAACACCCACATTGCCGCCGTCACCGTCACTTTAACCAAGGAAAACGTATGAATCCCGAACGCAGAGATTTTCTCAATTTGCTTTCGCCGCCCGGACGAAGTAACGCAGCAGAGACCGCATGGAAATTAGGCTTTGATACCGACCACATCACCATTTTGGTGAGTGCTGGTCTGCTCAAGCCGCTGGGTAATCCACCGCCAGGTTCCATGAAGTTCTTTTTTACGGCCGATATTGAGCAAAAGAAAAATGACCTTAAATGGATGACCAAGGCAACCGAACTCATCCGGTTAAAGATCAAGGACAAGAACGAACGGGCGGCAATAAACCGGACGCTTAAAGGGTCCGTATCCTCAACCAATGGAAACAATTCCCATGATCGTCATTCCTAAAATCAGCGGCGTGCCTGGCGTTTCCATGATTCGGCGCTCGGTGGCGGTAAAGGTCTTGCGTTTCGCGCCTCCACCTCTGACCGCTCCCGCCTGCGCTGTGCGAATCGCTTTTTAGAATCACGCCGCGCAATCTGCATCGCCAGTGGTCATTCCCAATAATCATCATCGTGATCGCAATGCGCCGAATGGTGCGGCGGCGGAAATGGGTCGAACGTGTCCTGGGGCGGTGGCGGCGGTCCCGACAGATGAATAAAAAAGACTGGCCCGACATGAGTGGTGGGTTTTCCTCCCTTTGGTCGCAATGCACCGCTCAATACCCACGCCAACAAAGCCAGCAAAAGATAAATGGCTCCAATGAGAAAATGGAGCGCGTGTTCGTGGACGAATCCGTCAAGGTGTTTCAACACCGACACTTCCAGTTCAAGTGCTTTTATTTGCCAAGGTTGCATGATGTCCTCCTATGCGGCAACGCCGGGTGCCGCTGGTTCGGTGTTCCGGTTTCCAATGACGGCCTTCTGTTGCCGCTCGTATTCACTGAGGGACGGCATTTCCACCGGCGCTTTGCGGGAATACGCCCGCGTCATGGCTCGGCTGTTGTGTCCAAGATTCACCTGGGCAAACCGTTCGGGATAGCCCGCCGTCTTTGCCCGTTCCGCCCAAGCGTAGCGGTAGCTGTGCAACGAGACGCCTTTAATGCCAAGTCCGGTGCAGCGTTGTTTGAACTCGGTGGCGCGGTCGCCCGAACGGACGGTTCGCAGATACGGAAACAGTGGCCCATTGCCCGGCAGGTCGCGCAAGATTTCCTCCATGTCTTCGTCCATGCGCATGATGGCAATCGAGCCGGTCTTCCGGCGCGCATAGCTAATGACGTGGTGTTCCCAATCAACGTCCTCGGCGTTCAAGCCAGCCAGATCGGATTGCGATGCGCCCAAGTGCCAAGCCAGTTTATAGAACGCCTTGCGTTCGGGATTGTTTTCGCGGGCGACGATGGCCAGATGTTACGCCAGCGTGATGCAACGCTTCTCTTTGAACTCGACGGCGGGCCACT
>PLIU01000254.1 GCA_003140095.1 Verrucomicrobiales bacterium
CCACTGTCCAGTTGCTTATCGGCAAGGCCAGGTTGGTGGTGGAGAGCACGGTTCGGGATGCCGTCTGAATATTGGTCAAGCCAAATTGGAGAACGCCGTTGCCGAGCATTTGCACCGCAGTCAAGGCAGACGGCGTGCCGATCGTTCCTTGAGTGATGGGAATGGTTTGGCCGAGCAAAGTGATGCTGGCCGTGCGCGCGGGGCCGGTATTGGCGGTGAAGGAAAAACTGACGACGCCGTTGGTGATGCCGGTGATNNAACGTTGCCCGCGCCGTCCACCGTCAAGTCATTGGGATAGAGCACGCCCGAGGACGCCAGTGTGGTCAGGCTGTTGTTGGCCAACGTCCATTTTTTGATCGTGCTGTCGCGGTTGTCTGAGATGTAAAGATTGCCCCCGCCGTCCACAGCCACGCCAATAGGCTGGGACAGCCCCGAGGACACCAACGTGGTCAGGGCGTTGCTNNCATGGGGGGGGCTCGGGGATGGTAGTATAAAAATTGCCCAATAGGTCCACCGCCGCTCCAAAAGCCGCACCGGGACATTCGCCCAAGTAAGTCACATTGCTGTTGGCTGCCGTCCATTCATAGATCTCGCCTGGCGAACGGGACGAACACGTTGCCTGCGCCGCCCACAGCCACGCCAGTTGGACCCGGCAATGGGAAGAACAAGGTTTTGGTGACGCTCTGGCTGGCCAAAGACCACTTCTTGACGGTAACTTCAGTCCAGTCGGAGACGTAAACATTGCCCGCGCTGTCCAGCGCGACGCCATTGGGGCTTCCAAAAGCCGAGGATAATGTTGTCAGCGTCTGGTTGGTCAGAGTCCACTTATAGAGCGCGTTGTTTTCAGAATCTACGAAATAAACGTTGCCCGCGCCGTCCACGCCCACGCCATCGGGATTCTGCAACTCCCCTGCAGACGCCAGCGTGGTTACCTTTCCAGCCACGACATAAGTTGAACCAGCCTGGGTGACGGTAAGCGTCTGGCCGCCAATGGTAAGGCTGCCGGAGCGCGTCGTCCCGGTATTCGAATCGAAACTGAATACTACGCTCGTGCTCCCTGTGCCGCTTTGATTCGCCCCGCTAAGATGCAGCCAGGGAACATTCGTCGTGGCCGTCCATGCGCCGTTGGTGGGCGTAAGAGCGACCAGCACGCTATTGCTTGCCGCCGCCGGCCCCACCAAAAGCGCCGTTGTGCCCAGTTCATAATTGGTGGTCTGAGCCTGCGCGGCGCTGAAAGCCAGCCACGCCAGCGCGAGGAACATGCCGCTGATGAAGCGAAGGCACCGTTGAGGATGGGCGGCGAAAAACAGCGACCCGATCTTAATTCTTGAGATATTCATTGCCTCCTAAGCAAAATTTGTTAAACAGTTTATAATACAGCTTGAAGCTGATTATTAGCAAGAGTTTTTTTGAGTATTCGACCGAAAACTCAGGAAAAGGAGGGCAATAAGTGCGCCGGGCGCGTGATGGCGAACTGGGCCATCAGATTGGCATTGGCGGGCACTACCACTGGCAATGAATCGGCGCCCGCAGCCAGGCTTTCCAGCCTTGGAGTAGGGTCCACGAACCTGTTGAAAAAGACATTGCCCATCGCATCCACCGCAACGCTTGCCCTCGGTGTCCACAGACCCACCAAAAGATTGGATGTGCCCCCGAGAGAGGATTCGGCACTTTTAATACTTTGATCATCCCTAGCGGCATGATAGACTTTATCTGCTATATGAGTCACGTCACTCGTGTTTATTCTGATATTTTCGAACTGCTGCCTTCGGAGGAGAATCCTACGCCGTTGGTGCGCATCCGCAAACTTAACCCGGCGCCGGACTTCAAACTTTACGCCAAGTTGGAATGGTACAACCCGTTCGGATCGGTCAAGGACCGCGCGGCTTGGGGCATGTTGCGGCGGCTCGAAAAGAAGGGCAAGGTGGGCCAGGGCCACAATTTGGTCGAAGCAACTTCCGGCAATACCGGCCTTTCCCTTGCCGCCATGGCCATCGCGCGCGGTTACAAACTGCGCGCCATCGTGCCGGGCAGAATTCCGGGCGAGAAAAAGACGCTTTTGAAAATCGTCGGCGCCGATCTGGAAGTGCTCAACGACGATGTCTGCCCCGCGCCCGGCTTGGGCGAAGGCTCGATCAACCGCGCCAAGAGCCATGCCAAGGCCTCGCCCAACGAATACGTCATGCCGAATCAATACGAGAACGAGGAGAACGTGCAGGCGCATTTGACCACCACCGGCCCGGAAATCTGGAAGCAAACCGAAGGCAAAATCACCCACTTCTTCGCCGCCCTGGGCACCTGTGGCACGGTCACCGGCGTCGGACGATTCCTCAAATCCAAAAACCCGGCCGCCAAAGTCATCGCCGTCGTGCCGAGCGAGGGACACGATGTTCCGGGACTGCGGAACATCTCGCAATTGCACGTTACCAAACTGTTCGATTCCACGGTGGTGGACGACATTCTGGAGATCGATTACAAGCTTGCCTACACACGGGCGCTGGAGTTGTGCCGCCAGGAAGGCCTGCTGGCGGGGCCGAGTTCCGGTTTGATCTTCGAAGGTGCGCGCGAGGTCGCCGTCCACACCAAAAACGGCCTGGGCGTGATGATTTTCCCCGACAACATATTCAAATATCTCTCCAATATGCGCAAGCATCATCCTGAATTGGAGACCGAAGGATTTGGCTTTTTCCCAACTCCCTGATTCCAACATTAAACAATGAAAGGACACCGAATATGAGCAGCTACAGTCATCCCGAAGTGCTGGTTGATATTGCCTGGGCCAAGGCAAATCTGGGCCAGCCGCAGATCAAATTTGTCGAAGTGGACGTGGACACCCCTCCTACGATTCCGGCCATATTCCCGGCGCGGTGGCGTTCAACTGGCGCACGCAATTGCAGAACCAGGTCAACCGCGATATCATCGGGCGCGAGGCATTTGAAAAGCTCGTCGGCAGCGCGGGCATCGGCAACGACGACACGGTCGTGCTGTACGGCGACAACAACAATTGGTTTGCCGCCTACGGCTTCTGGCTCTTCAAACTTTACGGCCACCAGAAGGTCCACCTCCTCAACGGCGGCCGCGTCAAATGGCTCAATGAGCCGGAGTCCCCTCTGACCAAGGAGACGCCCAACGTCACGCCAGTCAAGTATGCCGTCGCCGGCGTTTACGCAGAGTTGCGCGCCTTGCTGCCGGAAGTGTTGCAAGCCTCCGCCCGCCAGGACCGCAACCTGGTCGATGTCCGCAGCGTGGACGAATTCACCGGCAAGATCATCGCACCGCCCAACCTGCCTGAAACCGCGCAACGCGCCGGCCACATCCCCAACGCCAAGAGCATCCCGTGGAGCACGGCGGTCAGTCCGGACGGCACGTTCAAATCGCCCGAGGAATTGAATAGAATCTACGTGCAGGAGAAAGGGGTTGATCCCGCCAAGGCCAGCATCGCGTACTGCCGCATTGGCGAGCGCTCCAGCCATACCTGGTTCGTACTCAAATATCTGCTCGGCATCGCGGACGTCAAAAACTACGATGGAAGCTGGACCGAATACGGCAATCTCATTGGCGCGCCCATCGACAATCCGTCCGGCGGCAGCAACGGCGCCAAGTAGAAGTGATTCAAGTCAACACGTGGCGCAGATACAGATACATGATCGGGGCGTTGAAGAGCAGGCTGTCCAATAAATCCAATATGCCGCCGATGCCGGGGAAGAAATGTCCGGAATCTTTTAGCCCGGCTTCGCGCTTGAAGAGAGACTCGATCAGATCCCCCAGCACGGCCGCGAGACTCAGGATGATCCCCAGTATGATGGAATGCCACAGCGTCATGCCCGCCAAATGAGAACCGGCCAGGCGCGCAAAAAGGGCGCTGGCGGCGGTGGAAACGACGACCGCGCCGCCCAGGCCTTCCCAGGTTTTGCCCGGACTGATGCGCGGAATCATTTTGTGCCGGCCAATGAGCGAGCCGACCGCGTAAGCCCCGCAATCGCTGAATTTGGTGACCAGCACGAAATAGAGCACATAATACGCGCCCTCCACCCCCGCCTGTCCGAAGAAATTGATCTTCTGAATGAAGTTCAGCAGCCACGGCACGTACATCATGCCGAACAAGGTCGTGGAGATGGCGATGATGCCCGTGGCCACGCGGCGCGACGCGAATTGGCGCACGCACAACCCAAGCACAAACATGATGAAGAACATCGTTTCCCGATCGTTCATGCGCGAGGGCGTGACGGGGCGCCCGAATTGGCCGGAGATGCAGACGAAGGTGAACAAGATCATCAAGACCCCGCCGGCCACGCCCCATTTGGCGTAGCATGCGTAATGCAATCTTTGCACCATGCCGTAAAACTCCAGCAAACCGGAGACCGCCAGCAGGAGGATGATCAGCAGAAAAACGTAATCGGAAAGCGCTTTGTGCCCGGAGAACAAGGAGCCAATGACCACCGTCCACAAGACCACAAAGCTGAGCAGGCGCCGGAAGAAAATGGCGGCTTTGGACAGCGGCACCGGCGGTGAAGTGCTTGGTTCCGGCATAAGCGCCTCACACCAATCCAAACCGCCGGTGGCGCCGGGTGTATTCTTCCAGCGCCTCGAAAAACTGCGGCTTGCGGAAATCGGGCCAAAGGGTGGGCGTCACGACCAATTCCGCGTAGGAAATCTGCCAGAGGAGAAAATTGCTGATGCGCATCTCGCCGCTGGTGCGTATCAGAAGGTCCGGGTCCGGATAATGGCAGGTGTAAAGATGCTGCGAGACCAACTGCTCGTTGATTTCCGCCGGCTCCAAGCGCCCATCCTTGGCCTTCTGGGCCATGCTGCGCGCGGCGTCCACGATCTCGGTGCGCCCGCCGTAACTGAGCGCCAGAATGAGCGTCAGTCCGTTGTTTTTGGCCAGGGCGGCTTTGGTCTTGGCCAGTTGCTGCTGGACGAATTCAGGCAGGCGGTAAATCTGGCCGATGGCGTCCAGACGGACGTTGTTCCGGTTCAATTCCCCGATCTCCCCTTTGAGAAACCGGGCCAGGTACTTCATCAACGTATCCACCTCGTCCTTGGGGCGGTTCCAATTCTCGACGGAAAAGGCGTAGAGCGTCAAGTATTTGACGCCCGCCTCGCCCGCGGCGCGCACGACGGCACGGACGGACTCGACCCCATGGCGGTGCCCCTCGACGCGCGGCAGACGGCGTTGTTTGGCCCAGCGCCCGTTGCCGTCCATGATGACAGCCACGTGGGTAGGGATGGTCGCCTGGGCCTGAAGACTTAATGTGACGCGAGGGTTCAAACGTCAAGTAAAAAACAGGACGGCCTTCCCTCTCACTCCTGCTTGTCCTGGTCCTTGTCTTTCTCTTTGCGCCGTTGCAGGCCGACGGAATGGGCGATCTCATCAAACTCCTCGCGGCTGACGTCCTCGAGCTTTTTGCCTTTGGCGGCGAGCTTCTCATTGATTTTGATCGCCTTTTCGGTCATGGCTTCGTGGGTGTCGTGGGAACCGCCGAGCAGGGCGAAATTGGGGCCGGTGGTCACGCGTTTATGGCCGTCAGAATCCAAGCCCAATCCGAGCATCATGGCCGCCTTTTTCTTTTTGCGCTTTTCCACCATGCCTCCAACCTAACCGCCTCCATCCCGTTTTCCAAGTGGAAAATCGACCGAGCGACTCGATGTTCTTTTTCACGGTTCCACAGCGGAATTCCAAAATGTCACCGATATGTCAGGAATGCTTGTCAGGAGAATATTTGTCAGAGGAATGGGAAGAGGAGACAGAACAACATATTTGAATTACAATAACGCGGTGAAGGCAAAGCTTCCCACCGCTCCCGTTCCGCCGCCGGCGCTAGAGATTTGCATCCTGGCCGGCGGCTTAAGCAGCCGGATGGGGCGCGACAAGGCGCGGCTTCGTTCGGGTGGCCAATCGCTTCTGGCACGAGTTCGGTCCGTGGCCGCCGAGACGCCGTGGCCGGTGCGCGTTATTCGGCGCGATCTGGTTCCGCGTTGCGGGCCTTTGGGTGGCGTCTGCACGGCGTTGCAAACCACCCGGGCCAAAGCGGTTCTGTTTCTGGCCTGCGACATGCCGTTCGTCACCGCCAAATGGATCGGCAAGCTGGTGAAGTTGAACCGGGTCAGGCGCCTGGCAGTTTTTACCTTGGGCGAAAGCGGGCCGGGGTTTCCCTTTCTTTTACGCCGGGCCGCGATGCCGCAAGTGGAGGAGCAAATGGCAGCCAGGAGGTTTTCCCTGCAAACGCTGGCCGCGAAGTGCCACGCCAAAATGATCCGGGTGCCGGGCGGCGCGCGCCTTCTTTTCAATGTGAATACTCAGGCGGATTGGCGCACGGCGCGCGGTTTCCTTTCAGTCCGGATCCGAAAAAGTCACTCATGATTTCGGGCCTAAAAAATCCGTGGAAAAGGACTTTACACTAAGGGGAATCAATTTTAAACTTTAGGTTCAAAGAAAATTGATCGAATAGAATATGGAAAAAGGAAAGACGATAGCAGGGTTCAGGCTGCACGAGCGCGACACAGGGTCCGCGGACGTGCAAGTCGCTCTTTTGACCGAGCGCATCAATCATTTGACCGAACATTTGCAAAAAAATATCAAGGACCATAGCTCCCGGCGCGGCCTCTTGATCATGGTCGGCCAGCGCCGCCGCTTGCTGGATTATCTCCACCAGACGGACTTGACGCGCTATCAAACGGTCACCAAGAGGCTCAAGCTGCGCCACTGACCACTTTTTCTCTTCTGGGAAGATCCATGCCCAAGCTCGGATATGGCCCCCGATCAATTCCATTGGCCCGGAAACGCGAACAGGCCGATGCGAAGGATCATTCGCGGAAACAAAGTTCCGCTGACTTGGGGTGATTTCAATCAACACCTGAAAGAAACGGCGCGCCGCCGCACCGGTGCTGAATGAAGTTCCTCTAAGTCAGCGGTTTAAGAGAGTATCTATGGCAGAAAGAGTCACAGCCCTCGTAGGAGGCAATCAAATTATCATCGAAACCGGCAAATTGGCTAAACAAGCTGACGGCGCGGTCACGGTCCAACTGGGTGAAACCATCGTCCTGGTCGCCGCTGTCGCGGCGAGCAAGGCCAAGCCCGGGCAGGAATTCTTCCCCTTGACAGTGGATTACCGCGAAAAGGCGGCGGCGGCCGGCAAATTCCCCGGCGGCTATTTCAAGCGTGAAGGCCGCCCCACGGAAAAGGAAATCCTCACCTGCCGCTTGACTGATCGCCCCATTCGCCCGCTTTTTCCCAAAGGCTGGTTCAATGAAGTGCAAGTGCAGAGCGTCCTGCTCAGCGCCGACGGTGAACACGATTCCGACATTCTTACCATCGTCGGCGCCTCGGCTTCGCTGGCCGTGAGCGACATTCCCTGGGACGGCCCGCTGGGCGCCTTGCGCATCGGCCGCATTAACGGCGAGTTTGTGGCCAATCCGACCCACAGCCAGATGAAGGACAGCGACCTGGACCTGATCTACGTCGGCAACGCGTCGGACGTGGTGATGTTCGAGGGAGCAGCCAAGGAGATTTCCGAGGCGGACTTTATCAGGGCGCTCAAATTCGGCCATGATTGTTGCCAGCCGCTTATTCAGGCGCAGAAGGATTTGGCCGCGCGCGGCGGCAAAAAGAAGCGCGACATCACCGTCAGCGTCGTGCCGGAGGACATCCTAGCCGAAGCCAAGCGGCTGGCCGGTGAACGGATGGTTCCCGCCCTGCTGACCCACAAAAAGCTCGAACGCGAGGTCGCCGTCAAAACCCTCACCGATGAAATCGGGGCCAAGCTGGTGGAAAAGTTCAGCGCGGAAAAGGTGACGGAAAACGTCCTCAAGGAAGCTTTTTACTACATTCAGAAGGAAACCGTCCGAGGCTTGATCATGCAGGAAAATAAGCGGCTGGACGGACGGGGCTTCGACGACATCCGCCCCATCTTATGCGAAGTGAGCATCTTGCCGCGCGCGCATGGATCGGCTTTGTTCAGCCGCGGCGAAACCCAGGCGGTGACCTTGGTGACGCTGGGAACGACCGAAGATGCCCAGGAGTTCGATTCTTACACGGGCGGCGAAACGCAAAAGAAGTTCATTCTCCACTACAATTTCCCCAACTATTCGGTCGGCGAAACCGGCCGCATCTCCGGCCCCGGCCGGCGCGAAATCGGCCACGGCGCGCTGGCCGAACGCTCCATCGAGCCGATGCTCCCCCTGGATACTTATCCCTACGCGGTGCGCGTGACCAGCGAGATCATGGAATCAAACGGCTCCACTTCCATGGCCACGGTGTGCGGCGGCACCCTGGCGTTGTTGGATGCGGGCGTTCCCATGCTCCGATCGGTGGCGGGCATCAGCATCGGCATTTGCACCATGCAAGATGATTTGGAGAAAATCAGCGACTACAAACTGCTGACCGACATTATCGGTTGGGAAGACGCCTTTTGCGATATGGATTGCAAGATTGCCGGGACGGAAAAGGGGATCACCGGATTTCAACTGGACCTCAAGTTGCGTGGGTTGCCGCATGTGATCATGACCGAGGCCCTGGAAAAGGCCCGCGTGGCCCGGCTTTCCATTTTGCAATCCATGGCCGCCACCCTGGCCGAGCCGCGCAAGGAAATGAGCAAGTACGCCCCGCGCATCGTGCAGGTGAAGATCAATCCGGAGAAGATTGGCGCACTCATCGGGCCGGGCGGCAAGAACATCAAACGCCTGGTGGAGGAATCCGGCTGCGAAATTAATATTGACGACGATGGAACGGTCAACATCTACTCCGTCTCGGCCGAAGGCATGAAGATCGCGCGCGACGCCATCGAGGGCATGACAGCCGAAGCGGAGATCGGCAAGAATTTACCGCGGCAAAGTCGTGACGATCAAGGAATTCGGCGCGTTTGTGGAATTCCTGCCCGGCAAGGACGGCCTGGTGCATATCAGCGAGCTGGCCAATTTCCGTGTCAAGCAAACGGAGGACATCGTCAAGATGGGCGATGAAATCTGGGTCAAATGCCTGGGTGTCGATGAAAAGGGCCGCGTGCGGCTCTCACGCAAGGCAGCCATGGAAGAGCGTGAGAAAGAACTCGGAGCAAAGGGATAAGCGCGAAAGCACACCCAAATATTTCTATCGCCGTGCGCTTGTGACTCGTAAGCCATTGATCTGCAAAGCCGGAAACAAACATAAATTACTCTATTGACATAATAGGGATTCCTGTTATTGTTTTGCCATGGTTGGAAGCAAATGAGCAAAGAATCAGTTGAAAACATTGAGCCGAAGGTTGAAGCCATGAGCACGATTGTTCCAAAAGACGCGCCAAAATTGAGCGTTAAGCCCATCTACGAGCGCCAGGCGCTGGACAGAATTCTCTCCCCGTTGGAGGATCTGGCCGAGCGCTCCGAGCACTTGTTGCGAGCCTCGGCCGCCAAAAACGGAGCGCCTCAAACGCCGATTCCGCGTTACCTCTATCTGGGCGAACGCGGCGGCGGCGATGTGTTCCGGTTGGGGATTTTTGCCACCATTCATGGCGATGAACCGGAAGGCGTGCTGGCAATGAACCGGTTTGTCACGCTGCTAGAGCGTGATCCGGAGATCGCGCGCGGTTTCGCTCTCTTTCTCTACCCGATCTGCAACCCAACCGGCTTTGAGGACGGCACACGCCAAGCGCGCGGGGGCAAGGACCTCAACCGCGAGTTTTGGCGGCAGTCCGGTGAACCGGAGGTGCGCTTTCTGGAATCGGAGATTTATCTGCATGCTTTCGATGGCTTGGTGACGCTGCATTCCGACAACACCAGCAACGGTGTTTACGGCTACGTCAACGGCTCGGTTTTATCCGAAAACCTTCTGGAACCGGCCTTGCGCGCGTCGGAAAAATTTCTTCCGCGCGACCGGCGTCCCGTCATTGACGGCTTTCCGGCCAAGGAAGGCATCATCTACCGATCGTACGCCGGTGTGCTGCGATCTCTGCCAGGGCTGGAGCGGCCTCCATTTGAACTGACATTTGAGACCCCGCAGCGAGCGCCGTTGTACCTGCAAGTCGAGGCCGCGGCCGCGGGCTTGCGAACTATTCTCCAGGAATACCGGCAGCTCCGCGCCTTCGCCCAAAACATCTGATCGCCCGAACTCGCGGGGCAGCATCAGCGCGTATTTAAGCTGTATTTAAGCTTCTCATTTCAGCGCAGGCAGACTATGCTGATTCTCTTAGTCTGCGGACTGTCGATATGATGCGAAGCATTTTTATTGTTGATGACCAGCTGGAAGTGTTGGAAATCGCGGTTGCGATTATCAAGAGTGTGATGCCGGAAGCCGTCACGACCGGATTTAACGATCCTATCAAAGCCTTGGAAGCGATCAAGGCCAGCCCGCCAGACTTGATCCTTTCGGACCAGCTCATGCCGGGAATGTCGGGAAGCCAATTGCTGGAGGAGGCCCGCGTGGTGGCGCCAGGGACGTTGCGCATTATGATGTCCGGCTTCGTGCCCCTGGACGAACTGACCGTGATCACTTCCGCGCATCAGTATGTGGCCAAACCCTTCGACGCTCCGCAACTGCAAAGAATACTGGAGCGGACGTTTGCGGCGCGTGATCGTGTGCCGGACAAAAAGTTGCAAACCGTGGTGGCCTCGCTCCGGTCGCTGCCGTCATTGCCGCAGGTGCATCACACCTTGCTGACCGAATTGGAAAACAATCGGGGCGCCAGCGCGGCCATCGGGCAAATGGTGGCGCAGGACGCGGGCTTGTCCGCCAAGGTGCTGCAATTGGCCAACTCGCCGCTCTTCGGGCGCGATTACTTGGTGAGCAGTCCGGCGGAGGCCGTGTTTTGCCTGGGCACCGGCATGATTACGGCCGTCGTGCTGTCGCAAACTCTCTTCAAGCATTATCACGCCAACTCCCACCCCGAGTTTTCCTTGCCGCAGGTCTGGAATCATTGCTGGGACACAGCGGCCCTGGCGCAGTGTTATTGCCGCGAACGCCAACTGCCCCGTCAGGCGCGCGAGGAAGCTTTTCTGGCAGGCCTGCTGCATGAAACCGGACGGTTAATTTTCATCGCCAACTTCCCCGACCAATACAAGGCGGCTTGCGACGCCGCCCGTCTGGCCCACTCGCCCCTGGGCCCGCGGTTGCACGAAGTCCTCCCGGCCGCGCCCTGCGAGATTGCCGCCTTTCTGCTGGATTTGTGGGGCATGCCCGACAGCGTGGTCGCCGCCGTTTCCATGCTGGAACATCCGGAAAAGGAAAAGGCCGCCGGATTCACGGTCGTGTCGGCCCTTTACATCGCGGACCAGATCGCATCGAGAGAAACTCCGCCCGATCCATTTCCCCCGGAGGAATGGAACGCCGCCTATCCGCGTTCCATCGGCTGCCCCGAGGACATCCAGCAATGGGTCAGGACCTAGGGCGGATTTTTTTTTGCCTCTCAAAGAGCATCTGGACGCCGTAGCAGCACAAGGCCCACGCCGCCAGCACGACGACGCGCTCGTACGAATTCTCCCGCGAAATGCCCTCGACATCCATTATCGGCGCCCTGGTGTTTAGCAGGTTGTCCAGCATCCCGCCCGCCACGAAAGCACCGATCGTCAGAAAATTCAGCACGAGTTGAGGAAAGGCGGCTGGAATGGCAATCGCGTGGTGAAGGATCAGGACGGCGAACACCGGATAAAGCTTGCTGTCGAAACCGCTGGGCTCGCACAGAAAGGTCAATGTTCCCATCAGGATGCAGTCCAGCACCCCAGCGGCAAAGACCATCCATTCGATCTTCGTCAGCGTCAAGTGCCGCGCCCATATAAGAATCGCGCCGAAGACCAGGTTCAGCAAAGCATAAGCGACGAAGCAACTTTTGAGCATGGTGGCATGTTGGAGAACCCAATCCGACGCGCTGATCGCGCCCGAAATGTCAAACCAGCCGGCAAAGAAGAAGTAGCAAACCAAATAGGTGATGATCATCAGGCGTAGAGGCAGGATAATGTCTTTTTCCACCGCCTGGATGCGCGCCGCACGCTGGTTTGGCTCCATCACGGGCGCAGCCAGTAAGTGTGTCATCTCTTGAATCGTGCTGTGTTCGGCAACTGGAGCTGGCGGAAACTGTGGGGAAGCGCCGGATAGTTGCTCCGCCATGGCAATCGTTTCCACGTCCGTCTTGAGCTCGCCAGCCTGCGCGTAGCGGAGAGCGGGGTTTTTCTCCAACGCGCGCAAAACAACTTC
>PLIU01000353.1:0-16014 GCA_003140095.1 Verrucomicrobiales bacterium
CATCCAGATGAAATGACCCTGCGCGCGCGCCGCCATATACCCCCATTTGACTCGCTTTGCCGCCGATGGACTCCAAAAGAAGAGGCTTTGTTGGGCACGATGCGCGATGAGGAGGTCGCCAATCTGATAGGGCGCCATCTTTCCGGCGTGCGCCAGAGACGTCTGCACAACAAAATCCCTTTGGCAGTGAGGCAAAAGAAGCTTTGGTCTCCTGCTGAGGACAAACTATTAGGCAGTGCGCCGGATGCTGGGATCGCCGCCCACTTGAACCGCCCGATCAAAAGCGTGCAAGGCCGCCGTCAGCAGTTGGGGCGGCCACCCTTCGGCACGACACCCCCGCGCCCTTGGTCTGAAAGGGAAGACGCTTTATTGGGCACCATGCCCGACAAAATCCTTTCCGGTGAAATCCACCGGGCGGTGAATGCGGTTCGCCTGCGGCGCTTAAGTCAGCACGTCCATACCTTCGGCTCCAAACGTCACTTCTGGACAGCGGAGGAGGATCTGCTATTGGGAACACGCCCTGACGATCAAGTTGCCTTGCTGATCGGCGCCACGGTTAAAGCTGTCGCACACCGCAGATCGGCCTTGCACAAGCCTATCTGCCCGCAGCAAGTTCAGAAGAACCGCCCTTGGACCAAAGAAGAAGACAACATGGTGCGCACCTTGTCTATCCATCAGGCGGCGGGCCATCTTCATCGCACCCGCGCGGCCATTCATGGCCGGAGGAAAGTCTTAGGAATCTGCCAAATCATCCGCCGGGTTTGGACCCGCGATCAAGACGCCCTCTTCAACAAGTGCAACGACAAGGAAATAGCCGAGAAACTTGGCCGAACCCTCAGTTCGGTAGAGAACCGCCGGACGCGCCTTAAAATTCGCGTGCCCAAACCCGGATGGAGATTCTTTACCTCGGAGGAGGATGCCTTGTTGGGTACAGCGTCGGATGCTGAGATCGCGAAACGGATCGGCCGGCATCCCTCCAGTGTGCAGACCCGCCGCCTGAGGCTCGGACTGGCCATCCGCCATAATCGCAAGCGGCGGCCGTGGACTCAGGAGGAAGAGGCGCTCTTGGGCACTGCCTCTGACACGGAAATCGCGGCCCGCCTCGATCGCCATGTTTCGACCGTCTGCATCCGTCGCCAAGCATTGGGCCTCCCCAATCCATATTGGCAGCGCCGTTGTGGCAGACAGCGATTACTAGAAGGCCGCAATCTCCAATTCCAGGCGGGACTGTCTGAAAGGAATCATTGGGTTGTGCTTGCCTCTCCGTTGGTTCTTGCTTTCTCCGCGCCCTCCGCGTCTCCGCGCAAGAACCCTCATTACATTCCGGCGTGACTTCGTCCACGGCATCCACAAAACCATCCCTGGATCCATCCGTGAAATCAGTGAAATCCGTGGTCAATCCTTTGGTTGCGGCTTCGCCGCGCTAAGCCCCCGTTCCGCGCGAGAATCCCCATTTTCCCTTGCCCGCCGTCACTCCTGCTCGTATATTACAGTGCTAGTCAAAAACAATGTCGCCGAACGAATCCAAGAGGAGAATGGCATGTTTGATTTATTGCGAAAGTTGGAATGGGTGGCGGTGGATTGCCTGACCGGCGAGTCCCGCATGGTCGAACAGTTGCCTTTTGAAATAGGCGCGGGCGAAGGGGTTGACCTGAAGCTCAATTCGCAGGGAGTGGCCGAACGGCATTGCGCCATCAACCAGGTCAAGGGCCATGGCTTGTGCCTCATCAAACAGGAGCCGAGTCTGCCCTTGTTCGTTGATGGCCAGCCGATCGAGTTTTGTCCGCTGGCGCCGGAGACCGATTATGCGGTCAAAGTGGGTGCGCATTTCCTGGCCTTGCGCGGCGGGCGCAAGTTGGACCAGTGGGTCAAGGGCTTGGATTGCACGCAATGGACGCTGCACGACCCGGCCAACTACCAGGTGGACGGACCGATGGGGCTGCCGGAGTTGTGCCAGTTCGCCAAGGACCAACAGCGGCATCCGCAGACCTTGGTGCAACCGGCCGGGTTGAGCAAAGGGTTCTTTCTCCAGGACGCTTTGGAGGTGATGGCGGCGCTCAAGGCGGCGGCGCGGACGGACCCGGCGGCGGAGGCGCTCTCGAGCATCACGGAGCGGGAGCCGCGCTTGTTGACCTGCCCGGTCTGCTGGCTCAAGTTCGACCTCGGCGAGATCATGCACCTGGCCACCCATGATTCCTTGCGCGGCGATCCGGTGCTTGGGGAAGACGCGCCGCAACGGTTCCTGGCCACGCGCTTCAATGATCGCGGCCAGGCGCTGGACGCCTTGGGGTTGCCCTGCACCGAAATCGCCTGTCCCCATTGCCGGCGGGCGCTGCCGCCGGGTTTCACCGAGATGCCGCACCACATCTTCTCGATCGTCGGCGACCAAAGCGCGGGCAAATCCTATTATTTGAGCGTGCTCATGAAGATGCTGCCAATCAGCCTCTACGATAATTTTTCGGTGGTCTTTCAGGACGCCGATCCGGCCGGCAACGCCTTGCTCAACGAGATGAAGCATACGCTCTTCGGGGCGCAAACGCCGGAGGGGGCGCGGCTGGCCAAGACCCAATTGGAAGGAGGCATGTATGTGCGGCTGCCGCGCTACGGGCGCCTGGTGGCGTTGCCTAAACCTTTTGTCTATTCGGCGGCCTCCTCCTTGGATCCGTCCCACCGTTGCGCCTTGATCTTCTACGACAACGCGGGCGAGCATTTCCAGCCCGGGCGCGATTCGGCGGAGTCGCCGGGGGCGCAGCACGTGGCCAGCTCGGCCGGGATTGTTTTTCTATTTGACCCTTTCAACAGCCCGGATTTCCGGCGCGAAATTTCCGACCGCGAAGACCCGCAATTGGAAAAGCCGGCCTTCGACCAGCAGGGAGTGATTCTTTCGGAAATGAAGGTGCGCATCGCCAAACTGCTCAACCTGGAGTTGATGCAGCACATCGACACGCCGATGGCGGTGCTGATCGGCAAATGCGACGCCTGGATCCACTTGCTGGGTAGCGGCCTGTTGCGCGCGCCGGTGACCGGCGGCCTGCTGGATTTGGAGGCGCTGGCCTTCAATTCCCACCAAGTCCGCCAATTGATGAAGCGCATCTGTCCCCAGATCGTCGCCAACGCCGAGTCCATCAGCCGGCGCGTCTTGTTTTTCCCGGTCAGTTCCTTCGGGCACGCTCCGGTTAAATTGGGGCCGGGCGACTTCGTGCCGGACCCGCGGCAACTTAAGCCCTTCGAGGTGGAGATTCCCATCTTGTGGCTTCTTTCGTGCATCGAACCGGGGCTGGTGCCCAGCCAATGAAGCTCTCATGGCTTGGCAATTGATTTATACCAGCGCGCCGCGAGGACTCTTGTCCGGCCAGTCGGGATTCTGCACCGTGGCGCGCAGCGCCGATCTGCGCGCCGCGCTGGTGCAACGCCTGGAGCAGATCAGTTCCTATCATTATCTGCGGGTGGCTGAAGCCGCGACCGCCAACCGGAACCCAACCGTCTCGGCTTTCCGTTTGCTCGACTTGCGGGGCGCCAAGTATTACGTCTTGACACGCATTCAACCGTGCGGGCTGGACTTCACGGCGCGCACCAATCACCTGGCCCATCATTTGGTTTTCCAGCCGGATGAATTGGCGGCGCTGCCCACCCCGGCCGCCCTGCTGCGCCTCTGGCCGGGCTGGCTGAAGTCCTGGCAAGGCGAGCCGCGCCTGCTGGACGAGATCGGCGCGGCGGCCTTCGCTTCGGCGGCCAAATCCTTTCTGCCGGCCCAAACCTGGGCCCGGCTGACCGGCGATGGCGGCAGAGCGGCCGGGTTGTTGGAAAGCGAATGCGTGCGGGGCTGTTACCTGGCTTGCCCGCCCGGCAGCGAAGAAGAGGTGCTGGCGCTGTTTTGTGAAACCCTGGAATTATTGAACCCGGAAGGCCGATTTCCCTTGCGGCCCTGGCGGCATGGCTTCACCACCTTCCTGCAGGCGGAGGATAATCCCAATGATTTCCAATGGCGGGGCTGCCAGGAGAACACGCCGGCTTTCAAGCTGGCTATGACGCGCTCGGCGCCGATGATTCCGTTGCGCTCGGTGCGCGTGCCTGCCAATGACTTGGTTAAAAGAGCCCGCGATGGACCAAAGCCAGCGCCACCGCCAAATCCAGCTCCCGCGCCGGCGACGCCAGGCCCGGTTTCCAAGGCTCCTCTTTCGGTGGTCCGGCGCGATCCTTCCAGCCGGGAAATTGCTTTGCCATCCCCGGTCTTCGCGAGTGTCAAACTGAAAAAAACTGCGCGAACAGACAGGCCGCCGTTCCCTCTCACTCCAGGCACGCTGGCGAGCATCGGCATTGTCGTAGCCGTATTGGTGGCGCTCTTGCTGATCAGGCATTCCACCGCCAATCGGCCGGCGGAGCAGGGAAATCCAGCGCCGGCCCCCAGCCCGCCGCCGCAGGCCGTGATCGCGCCGCCGCCCAAAACGCCCCCGCCGGTGGCGGCCGCGCCGGACACAAAGCAATTGAATAGCCTGGTGAGCGACGGGCCGACCTACGTTCTGGCGGTCCCAAACTTGGCCCAATTCCGGCTGCCTATCGATGCCATCAGCACCTTCCAAAACCTGCTGCACCGCTACGACAGACAAGACGAAGGGGCCTTGCCCAACGATATTCGGCTGGAGATCAACACGGATCACTGGGACTTTGCGCCAGGCTCCTTCATGAAGGTCGGCGGGTGGAAAGCCCAGCAGTTCTCCGCCTCGTTGGGCGCGTCGGAATGTGTGTTCGATTATTCCCAATGGATGGATGGAAAAGGGGCGTCCCTGGCCGTGCAGGCCAACTTTGAGAGTGTAACGCGAGCCTTTTCCATTCGCTTTGGTTCTTCCGCGGCCAACGGCGGCGATCCTTTTCGTCTGCTGATTGTCAACGAGAATAATCCGCCGCCGCCGCTGCATCTGGCCAAAGAATTCGTGCAGCAAAACCGCCAGGGCCTGCGCGCCTCGCTCGAGGCGCCGATGCGGGACTGCCTGTTGACCAACTTTCAATTGCTGGCGGGCAGGCAATGGCAGCTCCAACCCTTTATCAAGCCTGGGGCGCGCCCCGCCCAGTATCTCTACAAGGACTGGCCGGCCGAGGATATGCCTGCTTTCGGCTGCGAATTGGACTTCGCTCATATCGACCAGCGCTTGCAGGCGGAACGGCAGGACCTGAAAAAACGACTGGACGATCTCAGCCAGCCTTTGGGGCGCCCGTTGGGCAAATGGCTCGGCTCGACTAATGATAATCTGAAAAGCTTTCTGGCTTTTTCCCCCAGCCATCCGACGCCGGGCCGGTTTCTGGAGTATTTGGGCGAGCTGAAAAAATCCGCGCCGGACAAATCGTGGATCAAGCAGTGGCAGGATCGACCCGAATTGGACCAACCGGATGAAGTGTCCGGCAACCTTCGGGAACTATACGATCTTTGGAGTCAGAAACAGCCGCAGGATCAGCCGATGCTCACGGTGACCAATAAGAGCGGAACGACGAACTATTTTTTTGCCATCTGGCGTCACCTGACGGAAAACCGCAAAGAGAGGGACTCGCTGCGGGACCAATTGGACAACGCGCAGCAGCGGCTCGTGGATTTGGAACAGGTGGCCTATATTGGATTGATGATAGTTGATCCAAGACAGCCCGGCACGGGACTGGAAATGATCGAATTTGGAGGACAGTAGCACTATGGATGGAACATGATGACATTGACTCAAACCGAACGATTGGTGCGCAAGATCGCCGAAGTGGCCAGTCAGCCGGCCTCGGACACGCAGACGGCCAAACTGGCCCACGATTACGCCGAGGTCTGCCGCGCCGCCAACCGGCGGCTGGAACAATGCGCCATGATGATCGAAGCCGGCCAATTCCTGCAGGCGCTCCAACTGGCTGAAACTCCGCCGCCGCTGCTGGATTTGCTCACCCTGCTGGCTTTCCGCCAAGCCGCCGAATGGCGCGCCTATTGCCAGGCCCACCAATTGCCCTGGGCCGAACCGTTCTACGACAAATACATTCGCCTGCTCAGCAACACCTACGGCAAAGGCATCGCCAGTGACCATCCCTTCTATCGCGATTATCGGCGGGCGGTGATGGAGAACGACGATGCGCACGCCCTCTCCATCCTGCGCGTCATCTCGCGCTTGAATCCTGCCGACGCCAATACAAAGGAGGAATTGAAGCGGTTGGAGGAAAAATTGTTGCGGGTGAAACTCGACAGCCTGCGCCAGGTTCTGGCCGTCGGCGATCCCGTCACTATCCAGGCCAGCCTGGAACAACTGGAGGCCTCCGGCCTGCCAGTGCCCGCCTCCCATCCGGTCTGGCAGCAAGCCCAAGTGGCTCGTTGCCAGCAGATGCTCCGCCGCGCCGAACAACTCCGCCAGCAGGACGTCTGGCAGGAAGTGGAAGTGGTGGTCGAGGAAATCCACGCCTTGGCCACTCGCTACAACGTTCGTCTGCCCGACGCCGACGCTGATATCTGGACGGCCTTGGAGGAGTGGACTACACAAAAGCGGGTTGCTTACGCGGCGGGACAGGATTTCCGACGCGCGCTTTCCGCATTGGAGTTCGGGGTCAACGCCATTGCCTCGCAATTCACGGGCGGCGTCAGGCTGCGCAAGTCCGCCGCCACGGCCGGCTTGAACTCGCTGGCAGGAAAAAGGCGCGAGGCCGAACGCTTCGGACAGCCGCTGGACGAAGAACTGGTCATCCAATGCCAGCAATGCAGTGCTTGGCTGAGGCAGCAAATCCAGGCGGCCAACCGTCGCACACGCCTGGCCGCCATCGTGACGACGTTGGTGGTTCTGGGTGCGCTGGGCGCAGCCATTCCTTTTGTTTTGGGCAGGGCGCGAGAGGGGGAGGATGCGCGACAATTGCGGCGGTTGGAGTCTGCCCGCAAGGTGTCCGAAGTCGAGAGCCTTTTGGCCGAAATGCCCCATTCATGGAAGGCCAACCTCCTTATGGCGGACTCCCTTGGCCAAGCCAGGAATTTCCTCACCCGGGAAAAGGAATGGAAGCAGAACTTCGACCAACAGTTGGCCGGGTTGCAACAGATCGCGGCCGCTGGTTTTCGCGGTGCGCTGGCCCAAGTCGGACCAGACCGTGCGAGCTGTGAACACGCCCTGGCTCAGCTTGCGCCCGAATATCAATCGGCTGCCAAAAGCGCGCTGGCCGCGTGGGACACCCAGTGGCAGGCGTTCCGCAACGCGGAATTGGGCGGCGCGTTCAATCGCGCCGAGGAAGCCGCCGAGGTTCTCAACGCGAACAACGGTATCGAGCCAGTCCGTGCGGCCATCGTGCGCATCCNNCAGGCGCCGTTGGAGGCGCCGCCGCCGCCGTTGCAGCAGGAGCTGGCGGATCGTCTTAGCCGGCTGACCAACAAAATCGAGAATTGGACGGCCACGGCTGAGAAGTGGGAGCAGGCCCAGGCCGCTTTGGGCAATGCTTCATCGCTGGAGCAATACTTGGAGGCGCTGGATCAACTGACACTTTCACCCTTCGCCGCCCCGGCGCAGAAGAACGCGGTGGCAAGAATTGCCCTTCTCCATCTGAACCAGGAGACTTTGCTGGGCCAGTTGTTGCTGCCCAACAATCAAGCGGCTTGGAATACCCTGACCAACGTGACGGGCTGGAGCGCGAGCCTCATGCCCGAACAACCCACCCGCGCGGAAAAGGACCTTTATTTCAAATTGCGCGACGACAAGAACGTGCGCGACGTCAATGCCTACGATTTGATCACCAATGCGCGGCCTGGCAATCCTTACCAATCCCACACGGTCTTTGTGCAGGGCGCGATGGCCCCTGATAACGGCGGACAGGAATCGGGCATGGTCGATGATCCAACACTATTCCGCGATACCTTGCATTTTGCGCATACCTCCTATAGCGATTGGGATTATATTAAGGTCAAACGGCTGTATCGCACCCTGGAATGCGACAGCTATGAGCATCTGGGCTTGGGCGAATTGATCGACGGCAACACGGGCAATTACCAGAAGCCGATCCTGCAACTCTTCGACCAGTTGAACAAGGAAACCAAGGCCAGTTCCATCTTCCGCGCTTTCGTCGCATTCAAGCTCCTGGCGGTGGCGGAGGCGCGGCCCGAGGAGTGGGGCTTGCAATGGTGTCCTGGCGCCGCCGCCGAACTCCAGGCGCTCACCAACTTGGGCGCCAGGGAAATCCAAAGCGGTGACTGGCTGGTGCCGGATCGGAGCGACAAATTGGAAAGGCCATTGCAAGAATACTTTGCCAAGGCCCGCTCCGTCCCCCTGGAAAAGCAGGCGCGGTTCTTGCAGCAACTGGCGCGCGAAACCTGTGTCAGAGGCTTCTCCTTCGCCGGATTCATCGACTCCTCAGGCCACCCTGTCCTGCGGGCGCTGACGACGCCTGCCGCCGAGCTTTGCGGCTGGAGCAGTTCCGGCTCGGCCATCGTGCTGTTGGGCAAGGCCCCGGCCGGGGAGACTTACACTCTTCTGACGGAACCTTTGCCTTATTCCCCGTTGTTCGCCTTCGCCGGCGACCGCCGCGAACTTTTGCTTCAAACTCTTGGCGCCACCGGCTATCCTGCCGCTTCGGCCGGCCCGATTCTGCCTCCTTTTTTCGCGGGGCTTTATGAGTGACTCCCAGGAATATACGTTGCGCTGGCGCGGACGCCCCTCCGGCCCCTATCCTGTCGCCGAGATCAATCGCATGCTCGACGACCATGAGATCGGGATGGGGCATGAAATCTTCTACCAGGACGAATGGATCACGTTGGAGGAATTCTTATCGGCCCTGCGGAAAGCTGCCGCGCCAGCGGGATCCCGGCAAAGGCCGGCAGTTCCCACCATCGCTCTCGCGCCGTTGATGGGCACGCTGCCAAGCGAGAAGGGTTCTCTCGTTCGCATCAAGGTTGCCGTGACCCCGGCCGCCGACGGCGCCAGGCTGGCGGACCGGGCTGTTTCCAGCCCGAGCCGTCCTTGTTACCGTCTTGTCTTCGCTTTTCTGGCAGTGTTGGCCGGCTATTCAGGGGTGCATAATTTTTATGCGCGACAGTGGTTGACGGGGTTGCTCCAGTTGCTCTTGAGCGTGGCCACTTATTTAATGGGCTTCGGCATCGTCGCCTCGTGGCTGTGGGCGATGGTGGAAGCGGTGGTGGTGCGCCGAGACGGCTATGGCGTCGATATGATTTAAAATCGCGCGAAAGGATTTTGACTTTATGGAACCTGCTCCCACTTCTCCAAAACCCAATCCCACTCCGGGCGGCGGCCGCCTGTTAGCCAAACGGCCGCTGGCAGGCCGCCAGATGCCGGCGGGCGCCGCGCCGGCGGCGACGGGGGCGCGTCCGGCGGTGGTGTCGCTGAGTTGGGAGCATGAGGATATCGAAAATCGCTGGGGCCTGTTCAAGGGCGGGCGTTTCACGAGCGTGAACAAAATACTCTCGTTCATTGTGGCGGCGGGAATTTCAGCCGTTTTCCTCTGGCTCATGGACGAACTGTATCGCGGCGCCTCCAGCCTGCACCATATTGGCGAAATGTTTGTTCGGCCCGGCAACCTGTACGCCACTGGTCCAGCCACGCTGTTTTTCTTTTGGGGTGTCGTGATTTCGTTGGTCAAAATTCCGAAATTACGGCTGCAACGGCGGGCGTTGGAGCTGGCCGCCGTGCCGCAGCACCGCGAATTTGTGCTCAACGAAACCACCGCCAAGACCGTGCTGGACCGGGTGCGCAGCCTGGTCGATGATACCCGCTATTTCATCCTGCTCAACCGCATTGATCGGGCGCTCTCCAACCTGCACAACATCGGCGGCGTGAGCGACGTGTCCACCATTCTCAAGGCGCAGAGCGAGAACGACGAGAACCAGGTCGCCTCCAGCTACGCCATGATTCACGCCATGATTTGGGCCATTCCCGTTCTGGGCTTTGTCGGCACGGTGCTGGGCTTGAGCATCGCGATCCAGAAATTCACCGGCGCGCTCACCGGCACCACGGATATCAATCAAATCAAGGACCATCTCAAGGAGGTTACGGCCGGCTTGTCCACCGCGTTTGAGACCACGCTGGTCGGACTGGCTTTCGCTTTGCTCCTGCACCTGTTGTCCGACTTGGTGCAACAGAAGGAAACCGACTTCTTGGATGAGTGCAACGAATACTGCCAGGCGCATGTCATCTCCAAACTGCGCGTCCGTCCCAAGGAAGGCAACGCGGAGTAAACATGGCCAACCGATTACGCAGCAGCAGCGCGCGGGTTTCCTTCTTCGCCTTTCAGGACATGATCACGACGGTAACCGGGGTGTTGCTTCTGATTACGTTGTTGTTGACGCTTTATCTGAATGATCCGCCGGTGCTCCCGGCCGAGCACATCCGCAATGCCATGCGTGAAGAAGTGGAGCAGGCCCGCGCGAAACTGCAAGCCAAACTGGCCGCCTTGCGCCAGCGTCAGTCGCAAGCGGCGGCCCTCACGAACCGGGTCTTTGTCGTGCCCGAAGCCGACCATTCTGGCAAAGAACCGGTCTTGATCGTCCTCTCCGCCACCAACGGATTATGCAGCCGGGTTGGACAAACCAACGCCGTCGAATTCTTGGCGCGTCCGGACAACGCGGATTTCGAGCGCATGTTGGACAGTTGGGACCCGCGCACGGAACGCCTGGTGTTTTATGTTCGACCCTCCGCCGTTCTTCAGTTCAGGACTTGCGAACCATTGGCCGCCAGCCGCTCCTTTAGCATCGGATACGACGCGGCGGAGGAAGACATGCAATACCTATTGGCGACACCATGAAAAAAGGACCCGGAGGATTTTACGCCAATAGTTTGGAGATGCTGCTGGACACAATGTGCAACATGCTGGGAGGGATTGTCTTCATCGCTCTAATGGTGGCGTTGGTGGCCCAGGACTCTCCGCCGCCGCCGCCCGATTACTACCAGGCGCAGGCGGCTCAACTCTCCAACGACTTGGCCGCCATCACCGTCTCCAACTCGATGGTCGAGGCGGAACTGCAAAAGACCCTCCTTCGCCTGCAAGACCTGCACC
Organism: Verrucomicrobiales bacterium; assembly: GCA_003140095.1. Classification (GTDB taxonomy): domain Bacteria; phylum Verrucomicrobiota; class Verrucomicrobiia; order Limisphaerales; family Palsa-1400; genus Palsa-1400. The sequence continues at coordinate 10,996 of PLIU01000353.1, forward strand.
TGCACCCGGCCACCAATCTCATGCGTCTGCCCAGCCTCTCCGATACCAGCAAACGATCATGGCCGGTGATCATTTTCTCCGGAAAGCTTTATCCGTTGGACGTGCTTTCGACGGATGGACGGGGCGTGCCGTTGCGCAATGATCGGACCTTGAGCCGTCAAGCACGATACGTCGAGCCGCGTCCCGGTTTCGGCGTGGAACCGGACCAGGGAGTGACCGAAATGGTGGAAGCCTTTAAAGCCAGCGGCAAAACAAACTATTATTTTGCTTTTTGGGTCTATGACGACTCGTTTGAAGCCTTCATGCGCGCCCGTGAAGCCGCGACCCGTCTTGGCTTTCAGTACGGCTGGGAGCCGTTGCCGCACGACGAAAGGTTGCAACTGAGCGCGCAAGGAGAACGTGTTCTGCCACAAAATTAGCCGGAGGAAAATATATGCAACAAGTATGCAATCGATGTGGAAAAACCTTCGAAACCCGGTCCGCCGCGGCGGGGGCGGTGTGCCCGATTTGCGAACAAGCCGGCGCTGGGCCCGTCGTGGCGCCTGTTCGTTCGCGCATCAAAGGCAAGAACTTCGTCATTGTCGTGTTGGTGTTGGCGCTGTTGGGGCTGTTGGTCTGGCTCTTCCTGCGGCCAGGGGAGCACGCGCGGGACATCATCTTTGGTGATCTCGGCCGCCGGACGGCTCTGAGCAATGGCGTTTTCGGCGGCGCGGTCGCAGGAGCGCCAGGCGCGGCGGGTGAACAGGGTGCGAGTGGTGGTCTAGGCAGTGGTGGGGGCGGTATGGGTTCTGCCGGGTCGCGTGGCGTGGAAGGCGGAGGCGGGTCGGCCGCAAAGAGGCCAGCCGGCGCTACGCCAGGGCCAGAACAGTTGACGACGGATCAAAGAGCACCAAATACTTTACAAGGAAATAACCAAAGTGGGGCAGATATGGCGTCGGCGCCTGGTGGCACGCCATCTGGACCGGGCACTGGCTCAGGTGATTCAGGTGTACCGGGCGCAGGTTCGGGTCCGCCGAGCACAGGATCAGGTCCGCCGGGGGCAGGTTCGGGTCCGCCGGGCAATGAATCGGCCGGAAACAGTCGTTCGCCTGCTTCCTCGCCGGCGGCGAGTCAAGCACCGTCGGCACCTGGCAACTCTTCGCCTTCATCATTGCCGACATCAATGCCTGCGCCCACTGCGCCCATATCGCCTCCGCCGCCGGCGCCTGGGAATCCTCCAAGTGCGACATCGTCGTTTGAGCGACACACCAAGTCAGCGCCTTTCGTAGAAGCTTTGCCACCGGATCCGGCCAACAAAGACAGCACGGCCGAATTGCTGGCGGCGGCGAACGCTGCAGCCACGGCGCCAAGCCTGCCCCGGACCGCAGACCTGCTGGGAAATGACGGCGGCCTTGGGCGTTTGTTCGACGCGCAGTCCGGCTCCAATGTCGTATTCGTTCTGGATAATTCGATGAACATGATGACCAATGGCAAATCGTTTTCCGCGCGCCAGGAAGTGGTGCGGACCCTCCAATCCATGAACCCGGCCAAAACGTTTTATGTCTTGCTCTTCCACTCCGGCGGCTACGAAGGCATGCCTGCCCTCGGCCCTGTTCCAGCCACGCTGGAAAATGTCCGCGCCATGACCAACTGGCTTTTTTCTGTCGGCCACCGCATTGGGGCCGATCCGACCAAAGCCATACTGCGGGCCTTTGGGCTTTCGCCCGCGCCGGATACGGTGTGGCTTTTATCGGGCAGCGAATTTCCGGCTAAAGTTATTGACAACATCCGCGAGGCCAACGCGTCCGCCAACGCCCGCATCAACACCATTGGCTTTTACACCCGGGAGGGCGAGCAGGGGATGCGTCAGATTGCCGACGAGAACCGCGGCGCCTATCGCTTTGTTCCGCCGCCAATCCCCTCCGCGCCGTGACGCGTTCGCCTCGATTCATGCAGGACGCCGTCATCGGCATGGCGATCCTGGTGGTCATTCTGGCGCTGTGGCGCTTGAACTCGCACCCGAGGTTGTTCGGGGGCCTTGGCCTTTGGGCGCAAACCAACATCTTCGGCGCCTCGACCTTGGGCTTGATCCAAGGGGCAGCGCAGGGTGGGGCAGAAGGCCGGCCTTTGGTCCCGCCGACGGATTCGGCCGGATCGTCCAACCAGGCGGGGTTGACCGGAACCAATCCTCCCGCGCTGCCTAGCTTCCCGGTCCCCGGCATTGCCAGCCGCCCCTCCTCCAACAGCGCGCTTCCGACCCACCTCGTGTCAACGAATCTCTTGCACACCAACGGACCCGTCACCGTCATTGCGGTGGCGCCGTCGGATTTGGTCGAAACTCCGCCGGGAGTCGCCGCCGCCGTCAACGTGCCGGAAGCCGCCGCCCTGGAACGGCGCCTGGGCGAAGTCAGCGCCAGAGGAGGCGACATTCAGATTTCTCTCTCGTGGCACAACTACAATGATCTGGACCTTCACTGCATTGATCCGGGAGGGGAGGAAATTTTTTTCGGCCATCGCCGATCCGTGAGCACCAGCGGTGAATTGGACGTCGATCAAAACGCCAGCGTGCCTTACAACCTGTCCCCGGTGGAAAATATTTATTGGCCCTTTGACGGAGCGCCGTCCGGACTATATCGAATTTCCGTCGTTTACTATGCGCCGCATAGCGGGATCGACGCGACGGCGTTCATGGTTCGCACCGTCGTGCGAGGCAGGACCAACTACTTCAGCTCGATCATCAGCTACACGGGGTTGCGGGAAAGGAAGCTGGTTTGCAACCTGCGTTACGACCCCGCCAATCCGAACCCCGCCCAGCGTTTGGTTTTTGTAAGGTGACGGAGCTGCGCAAGAAAGAACTCCCGGTGATGGACGACAAAACCGTCATCCGTCATCGGGAGAGATGGTCGTGATATGAAACGGCGGTCTAGCGAAGGAACTTGCGCGCCAAACCGAGCGCTCCGGCAACGCCTGCGAGCACCACTGACGTGACGCAGCTATCAGGCGCGGCACTGATGCCAACAATTCTGTTCTGGGCGTAAGCGCTGCCGCTCATCGCCAACAGGATTGTCAAAGCGATTAATATATCCATGATTTTTTTCTTCATATATCTTCCTTTTGTTTTGGGTGCCGGCATCAGAAGAATCCTCCTACAAATTCTGCTGACGAGGCTTTCATTTTTACTTCAATTGCAGCCGTGCTGCTCCGAATTCCGATCCGTGAGCAATCGCGGCTTCTGCTTGAGGCCGAACAGCAAATGGCGTGCCATGTTTTTAAAACGAAGATTGTTTTTCGCGCACGCGCTTGGCGTTGAACTGGTTATGTTGCGGAAGTTGACAAATCACTCCTTTGACTCTTTGACAGAAACTGTAAGGGCTTCCGACAACTCTTCCGATTGGCGGATACGCTTTGCCAGCCGAAACTTTGCATAAAGAACTATGGGTCAACAAGATATAATTCGACAAAAGCAGTTTTAGCGCTCCAAAAATGCGATTGTAAGGATTTGTGGCGCCATAACCGAATTCACCTCCAATATCGGCGCGAACAACATTATCCGCCGCTTACAATTTTGTAAGTCAGCCGAAAGCTCCCAGCCATGTTCCTATGGTCTCTTAACTACAGAACAAAGCGGTGTCGAGGTGATGCCGTGGAAGTAAAACAAAGCACATGATCGACGAAAGAATATGAAAAATAATAATTGGAATCCTACAATTCAAGGCGGCAATGCCGTCTCCTCCGCGACACCGCCCGCTCTCACGCCAGCCACCAATGATGCTCAATTCGACGGCCTCCGCTACCGCCCGACCGCGCGGCCCAGCCCCAAACTCACCGTTGTGCCAGCGGCCAAATCAGCTTCGCCGGACGCCGGGCCGAATCCGGCCGTAAAGGCGGTGCATGATGCGGTGCAGGAGACTTCGGCCTGGGTGCGCCCGCTGCAACAGGAAATGGGGCGCGTGATTGTCGGCCAGAAGCATCTGATCGACCGCCTGCTCATTGCGTTGGTGACCAACGGCCACGTCCTGCTCGAAGGCGTGCCCGGCCTGGCAAAAACGCTCTCGCTCAAAACACTGGCCGGAGGCGTCAACCTCCATTTTCAACGTGTTCAATTCACCCCCGACATGCTGCCCGCCGACATCGTGGGCACGATGATTTACAACCCGCAAGGCGGCGAATTCCGCACCAAGCATGGCCCCATTTTCAGCAACCTCATTCTGGCCGATGAAATCAACCGCGCTCCGGCCAAAGTGCAAAGCGCGCTGCTCGAAGCAATGCAGGAACGCCAGGTCACCATCGGTGAAACGACCTACGAACTGCCTAACCCATTCCTGGTGCTCGCCACGCAGAACCCGCTGGAGCAGGAGGGCACGTATCCGCTGCCCGAAGCGCAGGTGGACCGCTTTATGATGAAGGTCATTATCGGCTACCCGGACCGCGCCGAGGAGCGCGCCATTCTCGAAGCGATGGCCACGAGCGAACCATCCCTTCGCGTCCAGCAGGTCGTCTCGGCCGAGGAAATCGCCCGCGCCCGCCGCGTGGTCAACACTATCTATGTGGACGACAAGATCAAGGACTACATCGTGGATCTGGTCTTGGCGACGCGCAACCCGAAGGGCGCCGGGCTGGACCTCAACGGTTACATCCAAACCGGCGCTTCGCCGCGCGCCACCATCAATCTCACGCTGGCCTCGCGTGCGGCCGCGTTCCTGGACGGTCGCGGTTACGTGACGCCACAAGACGTGAAGAAACTTGCGCCCGACGTGCTGCGCCACCGCGTGGCCGTCAGTTACGAGGCCGAGGCCGAGAACATCACCTCGGAGGACATTATCCAGAAGATTCTGGACACACTGCCTGTGCCGTAATGCGGCGGTAAACTTGGAAGGAAGGTTTTATTATGAACCCCGAAAGAGCCAAGGCCATCATGTGCCGGATGAGAAAACTCGAAATTCGCACGCGCCGCCTCGTCAACAATACCCTCGCCGGCGAATACCACTCGGTTTTCAAAGGCCGGGGCATGGACTTCGACGAAGTGCGCGAATACGTCCC
>PLIU01000353.1:16026-60399 GCA_003140095.1 Verrucomicrobiales bacterium
GGCCTGATTCTCTACACCGACCGCATTGAGCAATACATTCCGCCCAAGAAGGGCCGCCGCCACGTCATGCGGGTGGCGCGGGAAATCCTTTTCCACCAGCCGCAAGGTCGCGGGACGGACACGGTCAAGGCGCTCGATTTCGCCAACCGCATTCTTCGCCGCCGTGCGATTGCGTTTCTCATTTCGGACTTTCAGTCTTCGGGTGACCCTGAGCGTGCGCTCGAAGATTTGCGCCGGGCCATGCGGCAGACCAATCGCCGCCACGACCTCGTCGCCCTGCACATCGAGGACAGCCGCGAAAAATCGCTGCCGGATGTCGGCCTGCTGGCCATCGAGGATGCGGAAACCGGCGAAGTGGTCGAGCTCGACACCGCCAATCCGGAAGTCCGCGCCCGCTTTGCACAGGAAGCCAACGACCGCACGCAGCGGCTCGTGCGTGGCTTTCGCGCCGAGGCCGTCGATACGTTGGAATTGGACACAGCCGAGCCGTACCTGCCGGCCCTGCAACACTTCTTCAAAATCCGGGAAAGGAGACGCTCTTGAAAATGAAGATCGCTTTCCACACCCGACGCGCCCTGGCCATCGCCGCCGTCGCGTTATCACTGGCCGGCCTCAACGCCTTCGCGCTGACCCAAAGCACGACGGTCAAACCCGCGCCTGCTGCCGCGCCCAACGCCATGACGCAAGACATCCGCGACATTCGCGGACCCAAACACATTCCGTCACCATGGCTCTGGCCCGCCTGGCTGGCCGGCAGTCTGGTCCTCGGGGCGCTCGGTGGCGCCGTTTGGCGATGGAATCGCCGCCGCATGCGCGCCACGGCGAAATTGCCGTATGAAATCGCGCTCGACCGGCTGGAGGAAGCGCGCGCGCTGATGCAGCCGAAAAATGCCCGCGAATTCTCCATCACTGTTTCTGAAATCGTGCGCCATTACATCGAGGATCGATTCCATGTCTGGGCGGCGCGACGGACGACGGAGGAGTTCCTCTACGATCTGCTCGAATCTTCCGACGCGCTGCTCGCCAGCCACCGTTCTTTGCTGGGGGATTTTCTTGTCCACTGCGACCTGGCCAAATTCGCACGCTGGATTCTCTCCATCGAGGAGATGGAAAGCATGCTCCAGAGCGCGCGCACCTTCGTCATCGAAACTGCCAAGCCGGCCACGCGGGAAAGAACCAATCCAGTTGCTCAAGCAACCGTTCATCAAGGACAACTAATATGATCCGATTCCTTCAACCTCAATGGCTGTGGCTGCTGACGCTGTTGCCGCTCGCCCTGCTCTGGCGCGGACGACGCGGCGCGGCGGCCGCCGTCGAATACTCCAACGTCAGTCTGGCGCGGCAGGTCGCCCGCGAGACGCGCAGCCGCGCGGGCCGATGGGTTTGGTGGCTGCCCATCCTGGCCGGCTCGCTGATGGTGGCCGGTCTGGCGCGGCCGCAATTTGGCCACGGCCGCACTGAAGTGCAGGCCAGCGGCATTGACATCGTGCTGGCGCTGGACGTGTCCGGTTCGATGCAGGCGATGGACTTCAAGGTTGACGGCCAGCCCGCCAACCGCATTGATATCGTCAAGACTATCGTCGCGAAGTTCATCGATGACCGGCCGAACGACCGCATCGGTATCGTCGCGTTTGCCGGCGCGCCTTACCTGGTCAGCCCGCTGACGCTCGACCACGATTGGCTCGAGCAAAATCTGAGTCGCGTCCAGACCGCTGGGGTCGAGGACGGCACGGCTATTGGCTCGGCGATCGCCACGTGCGTCAACCGCTTGCGCGACACGCCCGCCAAATCCAAGGTCGTGGTGCTGCTAACCGACGGCATGAACAACTCGGGCAAGATTTCGCCCATCGCCGCCGCGGAGGCCGCGAAGGCCTTGGGCGTGAAAGTCTATACCATCGCCGCCGGCGTGCGCGGCGAAGCGCCCGTGCCGGTGAAGGACCAATTTGGCAATACCCAACTCGTCATGTCCAATGTCGATGTGGACGAAGATACGCTCCAGAAGATCGCCGCCGAGACGGGCGGGAAATTCTATCGCGCCACGGACACCGATTCGCTCAAACACATTTACGCCCAAATCAACACTCTCGAGAAAAGCACGCAGACCGTTCACAAGTTCGAGCGGTACCAGGATTTGTTCGCCTGGGCCTTGATCCCCGCTCTGGGCGTGCTTGGCCTCGCCGTGGGGTTGGAGCAAACGCGCTACCGGAGGTTGCCGTGACCCGAAGCCAATTCAATTCAACTCACACTCNNTATGAAATTCTCTGAACCTCTCTGGTTGCTGGCCGGGTTGGCCGCGTGCGGCACACTTATCTGGACGTGGCGACGTTACGACGCCCGCCAGCGCGCGGCGCTCGCCCATTTCGCGTCGTCGCACCTGCACGCGCAACTCACCGCGTCGTTCTCCGCCGCCAAACGAAACTGGAAACGAGGATTGTTCGTCGCCGCCGCCGGCTGCCTCTTCGTCGCGCTGGCCCGGCCGCAAGCCGGTTTCCGTTGGGAGGAAGTCAAGCGGCGCGGCATTGAAGTCATCTTTGCGGTGGACACCTCGCGCAGCATGTTGACGCCTGATGTCAAGCCGGACCGACTGACCCGCGCCAAACTCGCGGTGGATGATTTCGTGAGCCACCTCAACGGCGACGGCATCGGCCTGATCGCCTTCGCGGGCAACGCTTTTCTGCAATGCCCCATCACCATCGACTACGACGCGTTTCACGAATCGCTCCAGGCGCTCGACACCACCATCATTGCCCGCGGCGGCACGGACATCGCCAGCGCCATTCGCGAAGCGCAGGCCGCACTGCAAAACCGCCCGAACACCGACAAAATCCTGGTCCTGCTAACCGACGGCGAGGACCTGGAAGGCAACGATCTCGCCGCGGCCAAAGCGGCGGCGAAGGACGGCCTGAAAATTTATACGGTCGGCGTCGGCACGGCCAATGGCGACTTGATTCCCATCCCGGCGGAACAGGGCGGGGGCTTCGTCAAAGACGAGGCCGGCCAGTTCGTGAAGTCGCACCTGGACGAAGCGGGCTTGAAGGCGATAGCCGAGGCGACCGGCGGACTCTACGCGCCGCTCGGCGCGCAAGGCCAGGGACTGGAAACCATTTACCAGCAAGCTCTGGCGCCGCTGGCTAAACACGATCTCGCGTCGCGACGACAGAAGGTTTATACGGAACGATTCCAATGGCCGCTGGCGGCCTCGCTCGCATTGCTGGTGGCGAGCATGCTTTTCGGCACGCGGCGGCGCATCGCGCGGAAACTCGAAGCGCCGGCGGTGAAAACTGCGCGGCCGCCATTCCGGGCACATAGCCCGGCGGTGATGCTCGGCGTGCTGCTGTTCATCCCGTTCCGCCAGGCGCAAGCCTCGCCCGCCGCCGCCGAGCAGGCCTACCAAAAGGGAGATTTTGCCGCGGCTGAACGCGAGTATGCCGCAGCCGCGCAACACAATACAAACCAACCGGATCTGCAATTCGACGCTGGCACGGCGGCTTACAAGGCGGGCCAGTTCCCGCAGGCAGCCGAGGCGTTTCAGAAATCGCTCGGCAGCGAACCGTCCGCCGACGCCAAGCGCCTGGCCGCGCAGGAGGACGCCTATTACAACCTCGGTGACACGCTTTATCGCACCGGCCAGAAAACCGAGCAGAGTCAGCCGCAGCAAACCATCCAAAGCTGGGAGCAGGCTGTGAAAACGTTTGAGGCCGCTCTGCAACTCCGCGCCGATGACGCCGACGCCAAATACAATCGCGATTTCGTCAAGCAAAAACTGGAGGAATTGAAAAAGAAGCAGGAACAGCAGAAGAAAGATCAACAGAAGAAAGACGAACAGAAACAAAAACAGGCTCAGAAGGACAAGGATCAGAAGAACCAGTCCGGCCAGAATTCCGACCAGAAGAAACAGGATAACAAAGACCAGAAACCGGATGAAAAGAATCAATCGGGTCAAAGTTCCCAGGCGAAGGACCAGGAGAAGAAAGACCAGAAATCCGGCGCCAATTCCAAACCCGACCAACAGAAGGATCAGCAACAGGCCAACAGCGGCTCCAAGGCAGACCAGCAACAACAGCCTGATCAGGCGGGTCAGCAGCCCAAGCCCGCCAACGGCCAGCCGCAAGGCAACAATCAAGCTCAGGCCGGCGCGGACCAGCGCAAGAACGAAGCCGCGCAGGCTGCCGACTCGCAGCGCGAGCCTGGCCAAATGAGCAAAGAGGAAGCGCGCGCGCTTCTCGATTCGCTCAAGAGCGAAGAACGAAGGCTCCCCGCCGCTCCAGTCGCGCGCAACAGTACCAATGAACTGCGGACAGATCAACCCATCAAGGATTGGTAAAATGAAAACGAACTTATCTCCATTCCGTCCCATGGCCGCGGCGATGGCTGGCCTCGTCGTCTTCGCCAACGCCGTGTCTGCAGCGCCGCCCGCCGTGACGGCACAACTCGCACCGAGCGAGATCACCCTGGGGCAATCCGCCCAACTCTCGATCACGACTTCCGGAGGCGGCAATGACGCCGTTTCGCCGCCGGCTATGCCAGGGCTGGAGTTTGTGGCCGTCGGCCAGTCGAGCCAAATGCAGTTTATAAACGGCGTCACCAGCTCGACCGTTTCGGAATGCTACGAAGTGATTCCGCAACGCGCGGGCACTTTCACGATCCCGGCGTTGAGCCGCGGGTCGCAGCAGTTGGTGCTTCATGTGCGATCAGGCAACGGAAGCAGTGGTGCGGCGACGGGCAACAACACCGGCTTGTCCAGCCTGCCATCGCCGGCCGCCAACGGCTTGTCCTCCGGGCAAACGAGCCTGACGCTGGACGGTTCGGCGTTCGTGCGGTTGCGCTTGCCGAAGCGGGAATTGTACGTGGGAGAAACGGTGCCGGTGGACATTCAAGTCGGCACACGCGCCGGTTGGGTGGCGTCGATCAACGGCTTGCCCACGATCAGCGGCGACGCGTTTCTGTTGAACAAACTTTCCTCTCAACCGGAGCAGGCGGAGGAAAGCATCGATGGCCAACCTTACACCGTGTTCACGTGGCATAGCGCGCTGGCGGTGGTGAAACCGGGCGAGTTTTCGCTCAGCGTCGAAACCCCGCTCACCGTGCGGATGCGCACCGCGCCGCGGCGGCGAATGCCTGTTCCGAATGGGATGTTCAATGATCCGATGTTCGAGGACGCGTTCAATGACCCGTTTTTCCAGAATTTCTTCGGCGGCACGACGGAGAAAGAAATCACGGTGGCCAGCCACGCCGAGGCGATCAGGGTTTTCCCTTTGCCCACTGAAGGCCGGCCTGCCGGATTTGGCGGCGCAGTCGGAAACTTCGAAGTGAACAGCGAACTCTCCGCCGCCCAGAGCGCGGCCGGAGACCCGTTGACGCTGCGGCTGAAAGTAACCGGCACGGGAAGCTTTGATCGTGTCAACAGTTCGATGCTCGGCGCGGTGGACGGCTGGAAGACATACCCGCCAACCGCGAAATTTGGGCCGGCCGACAGCGCAGGTTACAGCGGCGAAAAGGATTTCGAGCAAGCCGTTATCCCAATAAAAGCGGGCAGGGAAACCGTGCCCGCTCTGGCGTTCAACTTTTTCAATCCCGAAACGCGTCAATACGAAACCAAACTGACCGCGCCGTTGAGCGTGGAGGTTTCACCCGCATCCGCCGGCGGCCTGAACGCGAGCGTGCCGGCCGCAAATCCCGGTGCGAATGCGGCCAGCCAACCGCCGCGCGACAGGCTGCGCCCGGACCACGCCGAAACCGGGCGCACGGTTGCGACATTGCTGCCGCTCTATTTTCAGCGGTGGTTCGTGGCTGGTCAGAGCGCGCTGGTTCTTTGTTTCGCCGGTGGTTTGATTTTCTTGCGCCGGCAGGAAAGGCGCGCGAATGACACGGATGGCGCGCGAAGGCGCGAGGCTTCCGGCGCCGTCGCGAATTGCGTGGCCGAGATGGACGCGTCCTCCACCGCCGGCGATGCCGCCCGCTTTTTCCAATCCGCGCGCGTGGCGTTGCAGCAGCAATTGGCCGCCCGCTGGAACGTTGCGGCCGCCTCGATCACCATCGCGAAAATTGACGCTCGCTTGAATGGTGAGGGCGGGGAAATCCGCCGCGTCTTTGCCCTGGCGGATCAGGCCGCCTATTCCGGGCAATACCTGAGCACGGCGGATTTTCAGCAATGGAAAGAAATCGTCTGCAACCAACTTAAACAAAGCGAAGCATTATGACATTATTCCAGATTCTGACACGGCGCGTGGCCATGGGCAAAATCAAGGTCACCCGAAAACTATTGCAACGGTTGCATCGTGAAACCGGCTTGAAACGCCACGCCAAAGCATCTAAGCCATCTAAAAATAAGCAGCACGACTACTCCCGATTATTCTGCACTTCGCTCGTAGCCGTATGGACGCTGACGGTCTGCCTGGCGCGCGCACAGGCTGCGACTCAAGCACAAGCGAGCCAGCCCGCCTCCGCAAGCAACGGATATTCCGCGGCGGCACTTTTCAATCAAGGCAACGCTGACGCCCAGGCGGGCAAACCCGGCCTGGCCGTCCTGAATTACGAGCGCGCCCGACTGCTGGCGCCAAACGATGCCGACATCGCCGCAAACCTTCACTTCGTCCGCGCGCAGGCAGGCCTGCCAGACGCGCCGGAGAACTGGCTGGCCCGCAGCTTGGGCTGCGCCAGTCCGAATACGCTGGCCTGGGTTGGAAGCTTCGGCTTGTTGCTGACCGGTTTGAGTTTGCTTCTCGTTCGCCTTCATCCGCAACGGCGCGTGATCTTCCATTGGTCTGGCTTCGCAGGCGCGTTGCTTGTCTCCACCGCCATCGCCAGCGCGATTACCGTGTGGCCGCGTGTCAACGAAGCCGTCGTGATCGCTCGCGCGGCGCCCGCCCGCACCTCGCCGGTGACGGCTGCCGAACCGTTGTTCAGTTTGCGCGAAGGCGAGACGGTGAGGGTGCGCGCGGAGCGCCACGACTTCGCGCTGGTGCAAACCACGGCGGGGCGCTCGGGCTGGGCGGCGCGCGCGGATCTCGCTCGTGTCGTGCCGCAATCCCGCGCCCAATGAGTTTTCGGGAGCGCAGATTGCCATGGAATTGCGCATCGCGGCCCTTATGTAGCGATACATCGCGGTGATGGCTGGCCGAGCCAGCCGCCTCAGTCTGCGCCTCCCGAATTTGTTTCTCATCGTTCGCCATCCCGGCAGATTAATCCTGCTAAATGAACAGAACGTCGCCGATCTTGGTCGCAAGCCGGTTTTGTGCTGGACACGTTAATATCTAGAAAGCCGTTGATTGAGTTGGCCAAACGATATCCCGAAGCAAAAGTTGAACTGGATGCCTGGTTCCATGAGGCGGAGACCGCCCGTTGGGCCAATCCGGTTCAAGTTAAAGAGAAATATGGCAGTGCCAGCATTTTGAAGGGCAGCCGGGTCGTGTTCAACATCTGTGGAAACAAATATAGGCTGGTGGTTAAAATAAACTATCCCTACGCGATAGTGTACGTCAGGTTTGCAGGAACGCATGGGGAATATGATCGAGTGAACGCGGAGGAAATTTAATGAAAACGAAATTGATTTAAACGGAGTCTGAATATGCGGCATGTTGAAGCCGGGTTGTGACGATGGCCGGGACCTTAATGGAGCAGCAGGCGTGTTCCCGCTTTTCTTCTGACAGTATATCGGCCATATTGACGGCGTGCGGAAAGGAATCATAACGGCTTTGGCTGCCGTGCTGATCGCAGGGCTTATCGCGGGCCTAATGGTGTGGCAATGGAATTCCCCAACCTTGCCGGCTTCTTTGCTCCTGCCCATGAGTGTGGCCAAGAGCAATGCGGCTTTCGCGGTTTATCCCGGCTCCGATGGGGCCATGTTTATCTTGCCCGATGGAGCGCTGTGGCGCTGGGGAGCCGGCGTGACAAACCTGGATCTACTGCCAGAAGTTTTCGACGATCAGCATCATTGGTCCAAAGTCTTCAACCGGACAGGTCAGTGGCTGGCGCAGGAGATCAATGGAAACGCATGGGAAGAGATGAATCGTTGGGGCCCGTCGAAGTTGGTTCCTTTGCCAGGCCCAAATCAGGATTGGGCCGATTTAACCGGAGGGGTGATGTACACTTTAGGGCTGCAGAGGGACGGAACCATTCTGGGATGGGAGTCGAATAATCGCGGCGCGAGCCAAACCAATGCGTTCACCGAAGTGGAAACGAATTTCCTTTGGCGCGCCATTTCCGCAGATGGGCCGTCTTGCATTGGCGTGTCGAGCGATGGAAGGCTTTGGACTTGGCAACGCAACGGATTTTCACCATTGACCTTTTCACAGCCGACGCAGGAGTCAACGAACACCAATTGGCTCGGCGTCGCTGAAGGACAATATGCCTGGTCCAGCTCCGGCGAACTGTGGGGAACAACCGTTGCCCGACTCGATTCTTCAAATGCGATCAACGGACGCTTTGCCGTGGGATCCGTGGTGCATGAGATTCGTGCTGATGGGACTCTTTGGGCCATCGGAGTGTCAGGGCCAAGGCGGCCCATGTTCCGGCCATTAATGCGCAGAGGCAGTTCCTCCTTTAGCGTTTCTGGCTATCGTTCCGCTCCTATGGGCAATGGCCTGACGACTAATTCTGGGAACCTGCAATGGCGGAGGATAGGAGAACGGTCGGACTGGGTTTCGATCTGGGGCTCAGACGAAACGTATTTTGGGCTAACTTCCGATGGCACAGTCTGGGTTTGGGGAACCGATTGGGGACAGAAGCCAATTGAAACATTGAAGGACAAACTTGCCGACCTGTGGGAGGAGATTCGCGATCGTTTTCAACCTGCGGCGGGCGGCGCAGGGCCACTGGCCGGACGCGCAGCAGTGATGGCCGGACGGCCAGCCGTAACGGTCACTCAACCCTCTCTGGACGAACCTCGCCCGTTAATGCGCTTCAAGCCAACCAGCAAGTAAGCCGACAGCGCTGATGAAGGAAATTATGAGTGCGATCAACATTTTCCTTGCGTTGTTCAAGAAATATGAGCATACTCACTTATATGAATAAACGGCAAAAGAAAATTCCCAAGCAGCGGAAATCCACCACGCGCAAAAAGGAGCCTGGCAAACGTGAAAAGAACAAAGAGGAGACAAAGCGGCGCATATTGAGAGCCGCGCTGGATTTATTTAAAGAGAAAGGCCTGGAAAGAACCACGACAAAAGAGATTTCCAAGAAATCCGGCATCGCCGAAGGCACCCTTTTCAATTACTTTAAGACGAAGGAGGATCTGGCGCTTTATTTCTTCCAGAAGGAGACCGAGGACCTCATTGAATGGTTTCGAGGCGAGGCGCGGCTGCAAAAGGCGCCCCTGCCTGAAAAACTCTTCGGGATCATTCATCGCCAACTTGAATACATTGAGCCTTACGAAGATTTTATTGGGGCCGTCTTTTGCCGGTCCTTGCAACCCACTTCCTCCTTAAGCCCTTTGAGCTTCGAATCTCAAGAATTGCGCCTCAAGTATCTTCGCTTTATCCGCGAGATTCTGGCGGAAGCCGAAGAGCGAGAGGAAATCCCGCGTTTGGGCTACTTGGGGGCCTGCGCCGTGGGCCTGTTTTACATCGGTATTGTCACCCATTGGCTCCATGACGGTTCACGAGGGAAACAAAAGACGCTGGCCCTGTTGGATCGCTCTCTGAATTTTGGCACGCGGATATTGAATAAAGGAGGGTGGGAATGGTAAAGCCAAGGAATGGCCCCATGAAGCGGGCCTACCGCCTCGCGCAGTTAGGCGCCAGTCTGGCCGGGAGATATTTGGCCTATCAAGTGCAACGTCCTTTTTTCGACCAGGAAGGGGCGATCGGACAGAAAAAGGCCTTGCGGCTTAAGCAGGCAAAACAAGTGCGTCAGGAACTGCAAAGTCTTCTCGGGCCGATTATGAAAGTCGGGCAGGCACTGAGCATGCAAACCCACTTTCTTGGGTCGGAGTTGGTCGAGGAGTTGTCGGCTTTGCAGATGCAAGCTCCGCCCATGCATCCGACGCTCATGCGGGCGCAATTTAAGGGTTCTCTCGGCAAGCAGCCAGAGGATGTATTCCGATCATTCGAAGCCGAACCCTTTGCGGCCGCTTCCTTGGGCCAAGTGCATTGGGCGGTCACCAAGAGCGGGGAGGATGTTGCCGTCAAGATTCAGTACCCAGCCATGCGGGAAGCAATCGAAAGCGATTTCCAGGCATTGCGCGCCGCTGGTTTCGCAGCCAGACTGACGGGCCATCTTCAGGAATCAGTCATACGCGAGGCCGAGCGAGGAATTCTCGAAGAAACAGGTGCTGACTATGTCCCGGGTGCCTGGGTTGCGGTTGCAGGATTTTCTTAAAAACAATCCTTGCCAGGAACTGCGCGATAGACTGGGCGCTGATTTGACGCGCTTGTTTTTCTTTCAACTTTTCCGCGTGCAAGCGCTCCATGCCGACCCGCATCCGGGGAATTACCTCTTCAATCATGACGGGACCATTGGTCTGGTTGACTTCGGATGCGTGAAAGACATGAAACCGGAGGTGGTGCGCTGTTACGCGCAGTTCTGGTCACGCGAATGGGTCCATGACAGTAAACTCTATGGCGAAATAATCCGGGTCATTTTTGGCCCAAAAGTATCGCCGAATGAACCGCGTGTGAGGCGATGCATGAACGGAATCAGGCATTTCTACGATAAGTTTCACCCTTTGGAAAAACCGCGAAAGGCGCTCGATCTTGCAGACTCGAAATTCATGGATGACCTGGCGGAGCTGGCGAAGACGCTGTTGAAAAACAAGTTTCTTTCGCCGGAATTCCTATTTCTCTCGCGCACGGAATCCGGCATGTGCAATTTGCTGCATATCTTAAAGGCCCGGGTGGCCACGACGGATATTGCGCTGCAATGGATGCCGCCGATATGAGGCAAAGGGGAAAAGGCGCACGATGAAAATAACTTTCGTCCGGTTTGAGAACTCGCCTGTGCCTATGGGGATGCGTGACATTGGAGGGTTATTTCAGGAGGATGGGTAAAAAGGGTTTGGATGTGCAGACGGCTTGATTTACTCACCCGATACGCGGCAAGAGCAAAATCGTCTGGGGGAGGCCTCCGCGCCCTCCTGAATCTCCGCGATGACGGGAACCGGCAAACACCAATCCGATGAAAAAAACCACGCCACGACAGCCGCCTCCGGCTTGGGCTTGAGGAAGCCTCGCTCAATCTTGGCGAAAACCGGGTCGGCAACAAAACGATGCTGAATTCGCAATGCTTCTTTCATCGCGGCGCGGAGATTTTTTTGAACCTGAACTGAGTCGGAGGCTGTTGGCTGGGGTGATTTGTCAGCTGATCCCCTGCACGACGCGAAGCGCCTTGCGTTCATCCTCAGCAGCGGAGCCGAAACGATCGATTTGGAATCGAAAGTACCCAGCCACAGCCTGCCGCTGAACGGGCGAAAACAGCGTCCATCCCTTTGGGGCATGGTGAGCCCCCAGGTGCCGAGCGATGTAGTCGTCGATGACGTCGGCTTCTTCGGGACTTTGGATGGTTGCAATCATGAACGCTGGTAGCCAGTAGTGGAATGCTTCAGGCGTGAAGAACGTAAAAGCCGAACTGTGGGCTCTGAGATTAGCCGGACTGTGGCCGCGCCATGTGGTGCCGCCAAAGTAATTTACGATGTCCTCGTCGTCGTAAGAGTCGGGTGTGAAAATTTTATCATCGCCCGGGTAAGGAACCTCACGCCAGGCGTCCTCGATAAGATGGATGATCTCCGTGACGTTCATTGCTGGCTAACTTTTATTATTCAACGGCCAGTTCGTTTATTGAAACCGGTGGTGACAATTGTACTCCATGGCCATTACTCCAGCAAGAGCTTGCTCATCCGGGTTTGCGGTAAGTGTCGGCGCAGATTTGCTTTTATTTTATGAATAGTAATGACGCCCTCGCTCTGGAGGAAGCCTCGCTCAATCTTGGCGAAAACCGGGTCGGCAACAAAACGATGCTGAATTCGCAATGCTTCTTTCATTGCGGCGCGGAGATTTTTTTGAACCTGAACTGAGTCAGCCATCAAGCACATGCTAGCCCATCTCGGGAGCAAAGTCAACGCAGACTTGTCATCACGCATCACGCAGGTCCTCATCTCAGTTTTAGGTGTGCGCAGTTAGTAGCTATACAGGTTTCCAACCCTTGCCACGTTCTACGTGGTGAATATCGCGGAATTTCAATGACGCACACGTTACCAGCACCCAGAGCCAGCCGACTGGAAGTCTGCGCTACAAAAATTGAGACGCGCCCATCACGCAGCAGGAGCCAACATGCGTGCGATCTTGCCACAGCCTTCCGTCAGGTGGCCAGGAACATCCGGCGGTCCTACTGCATCCGAAAGATTTCCTCCCGGCGCCCCGGCGGTTGATCACATGGCATCCCCGGAGTCTTGATACCCACTCAGCCTCAATATTGACATTACGGCAAATACATGTATCATTACATGAGCAAAAGATACTATTATATTACAATGAAATCAATGGCCATGACAACTATTCCGCTGCCCGTTCGCGGAATCCTCAAGAAACTGGGAGAGGATATAGCCAATGGCCGGAAACGACGGCGCATCGCGACGGCCACCATGGCCCAACGAGCTAACATCAGCCGGCCGACTTTGCTGCGGCTGGAGCATGGCGACGCCGGCGTCTCCCTGGGCATTTTTGCGACGGTCTTATTTATTCTGGGCATGCAGGATCGCCTGGCGGATTTGGCTGATGCCGCGCATGACTTGGTGGGACTGGATCTCCAGGCCGAAACCTTGCCGCAGCGGATTTATGGCCCGCGGCAAGGACGCCCCGCTACCCGTGAGCAAGGATGAATCGAGAGATTGAAATCCATGTTGATTTGGACGGCCGTACTCATTTGACTGGCCGACTGTGGTCCCGTTTGACCAAAGGTCGGGAGGGGCCTCTTTTGTGTATGATAATTCGTGGTTGGCCTCAGCGTGGCACTTCCCGCTCGAACCGGCGTTGAGTCTGGACCCGGGAGCGCATCATACCCGGCAAGGCCATGCTCTCTTTGGCGCGCTGGGGGATTCCGCGCCGGACCGGTGGGGACGCATGTTGATGAAGCGCATGGAACGCAGGAGGGCGGAGCGCGAAGGGCGGACATCGCGGACGCTTCTGGAAATCGACTACCTGCTGATGGTGGACGATGGGATTCGTCTCGGGGCGCTCCGTTTCAAGGCAGCCGGAGAAAAAGAGTTTTTGGCCAGTGGAAGCCCGACGATCCCTCCCTTGGTGTATCTTTCGAAATTGCTCTTCGCGTCAGACCGCGTGGTGGCGGAAAATGAATCCGACGAGGACTTGAGGCTGCTGCTGGCGCCAGGCTCATCGCTTGGGGGAGCCCGTCCGAAGGCTTGCGTGCTGGATGCCAATGGCCGACTGCTTATGGCCAAGTTTCCACGTGCCGACGATGAATACAGCGTGGAGCAGTGGAGTTTTCTGGCGCTCGATCTGGCCCGGAAGGCAGGCATCAACGTTCCGCCGTGCCGAATGACGACCGTAGATGACAGGAGCGTGTTGTTGGTGGAGCGTTTTGATCGGCAGGGTAGCCGGCGGATTCCATTTCTGTCGACCATGAGCATGCTCGGAGCCGTTGACGGGGAATCCCACAGTTATTTGGAGATGGTGGATGCGCTGAGGCAATATGGTGCGGCTCCGAAGGAAGACCAACGGGAACTTTGGCACCGCGTTTTGTTCAGCGTGCTGATCTCGAACGTGGACGATCATTTGCGCAACCACGGCTTTCTTTACGACACGGCGCATCGAGGGTGGCGTCTCTCTCCGGCCTATGACATCAACCCTGTCCCGCCGGATTTGAAGGCGCCGTATCTCTCCACGCTGATTGACGAACGGGATAGTGAAGCCTCCTTCGACTTGGTCTTGAGCACGGGAGAATATTACGGCTTAAGGTCCGGAGAGATTAAACAGATTGTCAAGAAGACCGTGGGCGCGGTCGCCGGTTGGCGCACCGAGGCTGGCAAAATCGGCATTTCGCGCCGTGAAACAAATCGGATGGCGGGTGCGTTTGAACATGCGCGGCTAAGGGCAGCATCTGCCTTCGTCAAATGAGGCGCAACTGCCGCCCCATCAGCATACGTTTGGCATACACACCAGAACGTGGTATTATGGCAAGTGTGAGGCGCTCGCGCGCTTGTTCTTTGAAATCTTGCAGTGGGAATCCTCCCTCGGCAACGCTGGCCGTAGAAGCGGCTCCCGGCGATCGGCTGAACATGAGCCTGAATTCAGGAGGTGCTATTGGCTACAACGGAACACAAAGAGCACAAAAATAAGAAGCTTGTCCATCTACGCACATGGGTTGGGCAAGGTGGCGGAGCGATGGGATCTGCGTGGTTTTCACGCATAACAGGGTCGAACGACCCGGTCAATCCGACCGAATCAAACCAAATCAAACCTGCGGGTGAGGGATGAAGACCCGTGAGGGCTCAACGGTTGCCGTCGGGGCGTCGAGACGACGGCGCTCCTCAGGCAAATCCAGTCAAATCAGAAAAGCGGTTTGAAGTAAGGGTTTCCCTGATAAATCCAATCCTAAGCGATGCGCTTATGTTTGGCTCGGATTTGACTTTCCGCCAATCAAACCAAATCAAACCAAATCAAACCTCTTCGAGGCAGAAAAAAGTGGTTTGACTTAAGGGTTACCCTGGCAAAGTCAATCCTAAGCGATCTGCTTATGATTAGTTCAGATTTGACTTGCAGGGGGCGAAAGAGGCCGCTGGAAACCAGCCCAGTCAAACCTAGTCAAACCCAGTCAAACCAGAAAGGGAGGTGTTTGAGCAGTCTTCTTTGGAAAGTACACTTGTACGATGGAGATTAGGAGTAGGACTAAGATTAGGATTACGAGCAGAAATAATGGAAATGCGCACCGAGCGGTGTGCTTATGCAAGCTCAAGTTGGTGCGTCTGCAGGAATGTTGACGTTGAATTCGGAGCCTTGTGCGGGCTGGCTCTGGACGGAGACTTGGCCGTGGTGGGCTTCGACGATGGCTTTGACCAGGCTCAATCCCAGGCCGAGACCGCGTTGGGAACGGCTTTTGTCGCCGCGATAGAGACGCTCCCAGATGCGCGGCAGTTCCTCCGGCGGGATGCCCATGCCGGTGTCGCGCACGCGTACGACCACGCGACCGGATTCAACAGCGCAGGAGAGGCGTACGTGGCCGCCCTCGGGGGTGTATTTGAGGGCGTTGTCAAGCAGATTGGCGAAGGCCTGGCGCATGCGGGTGGCGTCCACAACGGCTTCGCACGGCGCGGCGAAGGCGGTGGCGATGGTGACGTGTTTTTCTTCGGCGACGAGTTCGTAGAGATCGATCACATTTTTCAGCAGCCAGGCGATGGAGGTCTTTTCCAGGTTGAGCTTCATGACGCCAGCCTCGGCTTCGGTGATGTCCATGAGCGCGGTGAGCATGGTCAGGACGCGGTCGGATTCCTCGACGCAATCGGCCAACGCTTCGCGGGCGGCGGGATCGGGGGTGGCTTGCACGGCGACTTCGGCTGTGGCACGCAGGCGGGTGAGGGGGGTGCGGAGGTCGTGGGCGACGTTGTCGAGGGCTTCGCGCATGCCTTGAATGAGGGCTTGATTTTTGTCAAGCACACGGTTGAACTGGCGGGCCAGATCCTCCAGTTCGGTCTGAAGGACGCTGGCGGGGACGCGGGCGGAGAGATTGCCGGTGTCAATAATAGAGCGAGCGGTCGCCACGATTTCGCGCACCGGTTTGGTCGCGCGCTGGGCAAAGAACGCGCCGCCGAGCACACCGAGCAGCAAGGTGGGTGTCAACACAATGAGGAAGTTGCGGCGAAAGGGCTGGAACAAGACCTCGCGGTTGTTGGTGCTGCGGCCGACTTGCAAGACCGATTCGTCGGTCAAGCGCGTGGCGGCGACGGTGAAGTCGCGTTCCTGGTCTTTGGGAATACGCAACCAGACGAGTTGCGACATGTCACCGCCGCGGCCCAGCGCCGAGGTGTCGAACTGAACCCAATCTTCTGGAGCAGCCAGGAGCAAGACACTGCCGCCTTGTCCCGCCAGGCGCACGAAGAAGGATTTGTCCTTTTCCGAATCGCGGCTGCGCTGGACCAGATCCTGGAGCGCGGGCAAGCCGCCGTTGTTATAGACCGCGGCGCATTCCCTGAGCCGTGCTTCAATGATTTCCTGGTCCTTGCTTTGCAGCGTCGAAGCCAGGAGCAGATAAAGCAAACAGAAGAGAATGGCCGCGCTGAGGGTGAAAAGCGCCGCGTAGCCCAAGCTCAGGCGAAAAGTGAAACTGCGGGCCAAACGTTCAAGCCAGCTTGAGGACATAACCGACTCCTCGGATGGTCTGGATGAGTTTGACGGGAAAATCCTTGTCCACCTTCGCGCGCAGCCGATGGACCAGAACGTCCACGACATTGGTTTGCGGGTCGAAACTGTAATCCCAAAGCTGCTCGAGGATCATGGTCTTAGTGACAGCGCGGCCAGGATGGCGGAGGAGGAGTTCGAGCAGGGCGAACTCGCGGGATTGAAGATCGAGCTTTTGCCCGTGGCGCACGACTTCGCGCGTGAGCAAATCCATGGAGAGGTCGCCGGCCGAGATTTTGGTTGGCTCAGCGGTGTGAGTGGCGCGGCGGATGAGCGCCTGCACGCGCGCCAGCAACTCGGAAAAGGCAAACGGCTTGGTGAGATAATCGTCGCCGCCAGCCTGCAAGCCTTTGACGCGGTCGTCCACGCTGGCCTTGGCGCTCAGGATGAGCACCGGCGTGAGGATTTTGAGCTGGCGCAATTGGCGCAGCAACGAAAGGCCGTCGAGTTTCGGCAACATGATGTCGAGCACCGCGGCGTCGTAGGTGACCGCCTGCGCCAGCGCCAGGCCGTTTTCGCCATCGGACGCATGGTCGGCAGCGAAGCCGTTTTGCTTCAGGCCGTTGACCACGAATGAGGCGATCTTGCTGTCATCTTCAACTACCAGCACGCGCATAAATCCAGTGGGGACGAGAGTATCCGGGGCTTTGGCGCAAAGAAATCTTTAAAAGGATTGCCCTCCTGGCTGCGGCGACAGGAGGACGAAGCGATTGTCAAACTTCAAGGCGCTGCCGCGGCCATCGAGGAGGAGCGACGCAGCAAGGCCACGTAATCAGCCAGGATGCGCTCGGATTCGTGGAGGACGGAATCCGTTTGCGGAACAGAGGCGTCGAGCGCGTCGGTTCCGTCAGCGGGGGACGCGACCAATTTGGCTACGGAAGAATTGGTCGTGGTTGCCGGCGCGGGCAGACCTGGCATGTCTACATTTTTGAGCGTGATGTCGTAGGTTGCCGGCCGGGTTTCGTTGCGGGAGGCGCGCTCCTTCTTGCGGAGTTCGGCGCGCGTTTTGGCTTCTTCCGTTTCGCGGCGGCGGTCGGCTTCGTTCATGTCAACTGTTTTGTCAGCGAGACTCTTCTTAAATTGCGCGATGTCCTGGCCGAGATAGACGAAGTCCTTGTCGCCAGCCACGCGCGCCTGGGAGCGGACCCGGAGTTCGCGCAGGAAGGGGCTGACCTCGTCTTGACGGATGAAGTCCGAGGGCGGAACTTGGTCCCACGGCAACGGGTCTTGCAGTTCGGCTTCGCCCACGTCGGCGGCGTCACTGAGGGAGGGCAGCGCAATGTCGGCCGCGACTCCTTTGAGTTGAGTGGAGGCGCCGCTAGGACGGTAGAACTTGCGAATGGTGACTTTGAGCGCGCCAGGATCAACGGAGTGCGCGAGGCGGTTCTCGTCCATCAACGCGGCCAGCGGCACAATGGTTTGCACGGTGCCCTTGCCAAAAGTTGACTTGTCACCCACGATTAAAGCCCGGCCATAATCCTGCAACGCCCCGGCCAGAATCTCCGAGGCCGACGCGCTAAACCGGCTCGTGAGCACGATCAGCGGTCCATCGTAAAGCTCGGCGGCATTGGTGTCCGCTCCGATGTCGGTGCGGCCATCCATCTCGCGGGTTTGCACGACCGGGCCTTGACGAATAAACAAACCGGTGAGACTGATCGCTTCTTCCAGTGAACCACCGGGGTTGTTCCGCAAATCCAGGACGAGGCCTTGGATGCGCTCGGCCTCCAATTTGCGGATGAGCTTGGCCACATCGGAAGTGGCGCTGCTCGGCGTGGGGTGCGCAGGTCCGTCGGAACTGCGATAGAAGGAAGGAAGGTTAATGATGCCCAGACGCAGAATGCCGCCGTTCTTCTGTGGCAAATCCACAATGCGCGCCTTGGCCTCCTGATCCTCCAGTTTAACCTCGTCGCGGACGAGGGTGATCGTCTTGCGCGTGGAATCATCGGTGGCGCCCGCGGGAATAAACGTCAGGCAGACGCGCGTACCCTTCGGGCCGCGAATCAACTTCACCGCATCAGAGAGCGGCATGTCCACGATGTCCACGGGTTTCCGATCCCCTTGTCCGACGGCGACAATGCGGTCGCCCGGTTTGAGCAGCCCGCTCCGGGCCGCTGGGCCGCCGGGCACGAGTTCGTAAATTTTGCAATAGCTGTCTTCGGCCCGCAACGTCGCCCCGATGCCAATGAGGGACAGATTCATGGAGATGGAGAAGTCGTCCATCTGCGCGCGGCCCAAGTAATCCGAGTGCGGGTCATACACGTGCGCCAAGGCATTGAGATAGACGTCGAGCACTTCCTCGGGGGTGAGTTTTCTCATCGTCTGCAAGAGGCGAGTGTAGCGACCGGTGAGAGCCGTGACGATGTCGGCGGGATGCTTGCCCGCGAGCTTTTCCTGCAAATACTCGGCGCGGACGATTTGCCGCCAAAGTTGACGGGCGGCATCGAGGTTCGCCGGGCGTGGAGCTTTCTCGCGGTCATAGTAGTACGTATCGTGTCCGGTAAAATCAAACTTCTCGCTCTGCAGGAGGTTCGTGACATACGCGCCGCGCTGGTCCAGCCGTTCCAAATAGCGCTGGAAGATGGCACGCTCTGGAGTGATGTCGCCTTGGCGGCGGGTCATCTCGGGCAGGCGCGAACGGAAGAGGTCGAACTCCTGCGCATCGGATTGAAGAAACAGAACGTGGGTTGGGTCGAGGGAATCGAGGTAGCGGTTGAGAAATCTCGCGGCCAGTTCGTCATCGAGTTGGTGATGCGAGAATTGGGATTGCTCCAGCAGACCCGCAGTGAGTCGCGTAATGTTGCCGTCGGTCGGATCGTTCGCGCCCACCGCGACGAAGCAGGCGAGAAGAAAGGAAGCCAGCGTGGCCATAGCCGGAGGCACGAACTGTTTTGATTTCATAAAAATTCGAATGTTCATTTCTATTTGTTGTCAGACGGCTGCGCTTCTGACCAGCGCCCGCCACCTTCGTTCCTGCCTATAATAGAACACCGACGCGTTGCCAGGTGCTTTCTCGAAGATTACAAGTTTGTAAGCCAGCCGGTTGGGCTTGTGTCGAAAGGGGCGCACTCGACATGGACGAAAATGCAGTTGCGCGAACCCCGTTGGAGTGTCAAATTGCAGCAGCGGGAAAAGTTCCGCGCGCGCCGTATGACGGCATGGAGCATTCCTCCAGACACGCAATTGCAAATAAAAGGAATCCTATGCATTTGACGCAGAATGTGTTCGTGAAGCGGAGGAGGGCGCAGGCCTTGATGGCCGCCGCGTTGAGCCTCCTGATCGCGGGTTGTGCGAATCAATCCACTCCGCCCTCCCAGGCGCCACCCCCTCAAACCGCTCTCCCTCCACCCGTCCTGACAAGCGATCAGATGGCCAAACTTTGCCAGGAGGCGCCGGACACATGCCATCGGGTCCAAACGGCGCAACCGTTGAATCTGGCCGACGTGAAAGTGATAGCCAAGATTGGTTTCAGTTCCGATGTCATTGTCACCCTGGTGCGGAACTCGCGCACCGTCTTTCATCTGAACGCGAACGCCATTATTGATTTGAAAAACTCGGGTGTCAGCGACCAGGTCATTGATTTCCTGATCAGCACGCCCAATTCGATTGCCGGATCGACGCCCGTGCCCGAGCCGCCGACGGCAACCTCCACGGCGCAAACGCCGCCACCGGCCCCTCCTCCCGAATCCGCGCCCCCGGCTCCGGGAACGGACTACGTTTGGGTTGATGGCGATTGGGTGTGGAACAGCGGATGGGTTTGGGTGGGAGGGCAGTGGGTTCTCCCTCCGTATCCTGGGGCGGTGTGGCGTCACGGCCTCTGGTCGCGAGGGTGGGGCGGCGGCTTTCGTCGTCAGCGGGGAGGTTGGCGCAGATAGCGCGGTTGACATGGGCCGGACCTTTGCTCCGCAGTGGGATGGAGTTCTTCCCGAGAATGAAGATCATCTTGACGTTATTGTTGCTGCCGGGCTTTTTTGGCTCGGCCGCCACGGCGCGCGAGGCGGATTTGGAAAACACGGCGCGCGCGTATAATGGGCTTGGGTTTCAATTGCTGGCCCAGTGCCGCCAGTCGCTGCCGAAAACCAATTACTTTTTAAGCCCGGCCGGCCTGGCCTTCGCGCTGTCGATGGTGCAAAACGGCGCGCGCGGTGAAACCTGGGGCCAAATCATGGCCACGCTCCAAGCCGGAAATATGCCTCAGGCGCAGTTGAACCAGGCCAACAAGGCGCTCCTGGGCCATTTGTTGAAACTCGATCCCAAAATTAAATTGGAAATCGCCAACGCGATTTGGATCGACCAAAAGGCCTCCATCAAACCGGATTTCATTTCCGTCAACCGGCGCGATTACGACGCCGAGGTGTCCAACGGAGATTTCCAGAACCCAGCCACAGTCAGGAAGATCAATGACTGGGTCAGCGCGCGCACGCACGAAAAAATCCCCGCCATCCTCGAACCACCCTTGAGCCCACTGCTGCGGTTAATCCTGTTGGACGCGATTTATTTCAAGGGCGAGTGGCTGACGCCCTTTGACACCAACCTGACGCGCACTCTGCCGTTCACACTGGGCAATGGCCAAATCGCGCAACATCCGCGCATGAACCGCACCGGCAACTATGCTTACGGGGAAGAGGCCCGCTCCCAGGCGGTGGAGCTTCCTTATGCCGGCGGGGAGATGAGCATGTTTATCTTTCTGCCCAAGGGGGGCCTGGACGAATTCCTGAACAAGTTCACCGTGGGAGACTTCGAAGCTTCGGTCCAGCGGATGCATTGGCGCAAAGGCACCGTGGAGCTGCCCCGTTTCAAACTGGACAATGAATACGACTTGACCGGCGCGCTGCCCCCGATGGGCATGCCGCTGGCCTTCACCAGCCGGGCGGACTTCAGCGGGATGTCGGACGAACCGTTGTGCATCAGCTTTGTCAAACAGAAAACGTACGTCGCCGTCAACGAAGCAGGGACGGAGGCGGCGGCGGTGACCGCCATCGGCGCCCGGGCGATGGTGATCATGCACGAGCCGCCGCCGTTTCAATTTGTGGTGGACCGGCCGTTTTTCATGGCCATCCGGGACAAGCAAAGCGGGCTTATTCTGTTCCTCGGCGCGATTTCCGACCCACGCTAGGGTGCTTTCCCACCAGCAACAGGGTTCGAGGGGATTCGTATGGGGTGAATACCCCATATCTTGAATTGGGGCAACTTTAATAACATAAAACCAAAGGAGAAATACTATGCCAATTCAACTTACCGAAAAGAATGAAGGAAAAGTGCTGGAAGCGCGCATCAGCGGCAAACTGGCGCATGAGGATTATCAACACTTTGTGCCGGAGTTTGAGCGGCTTGTGAAAAAGAACGGCAAAATCCGCGTGCTCTTCGAGATGACTGACTTTCACGGCTGGGAACTAAGCGCGCTGTGGGACGACATCAAGTTCGACGTGAAACATTTTTCCGACGTGGAACGTCTGGCCATGATCGGCGACAAAAAATGGGAGAAGGGAATGAGCGTCTTTTGCAAACCATTTACCTCGGCGAAGATTCGTTACTTCGACCGCACGGAAATGGCCGAGGCGCAAGGCTGGCTAGGGGCATAATTGAGCCACCACCGACTGCGACGGGAGGATTTGAGATGAACTCGCTCTTGTTCTGGGTGTTGATGCTCTTTGCGTTCTATTTTTTCTACGCCATGGGCACGCGGAGCGTGGCGGCGCGAGCGGCGGCGACGGCGCAGCAAGCGCCTCCGGTGATTCCGCCCGAACGACTCGCCGCTTGCGAGGCCAAGCTGGCCCCTCTGATGCTGATCAGGGCCCATCGGGTCGTTGGCGAAATCCTTGAATTTGAAGGCAAACTGACAAGAAATGCCGACATAGTCTTCCAGAGAATCCAAGAGTCCTTTGCGGGAGAAACCATCACGCCCATGCTCCTGGAGGGCGAAGAGAATGAGGCCCGTGTGCTTTTGGTTCCGGCGGCCAAGGTGATGCCAAATGAGCGGGAGCGGCCAAACTGGGCGCTGCATTGGGGTCTCTTTGCCGCCACGATCGCAACGACGACTTGGGCCGGCGCACTGCATGCCGGCGTCAACCTGCTGCAGGAGCCGGCGCGCTTCGCCGTGGGGCTTCCTTACAGCCTTGGTTTGTTGCTGATTCTCGGCGCGCACGAGCTTGGGCACTACTTCACCGCGAAGGCGCACGGCATCAAAGTCACGCCGCCGTATTTTATCCCCATCCCGTTTGCGTTGGGAACTTTTGGCGCCTTCATCAAGATTAAATCGCTCACGCCCAATCGCCGGGCGCTCTTCGACGTGGCTGTGGCCGGACCGCTGGCGGGCTTGGCATTTGCCATTCCGGCGTTGCTCATCGGGCTGCGACAGTCGCAGTTGGTCCCGAACAATGGGCCGGAGTCGCTCGGCCATGCCGGGGTGAGCATTAGTTCGTCGGTGCTTTTGGCCTGTCTGGCAAAAGTGTCCCTCGGCGCTTCGGTAGTGGAAGGCCAGCAATTGCTGCTGCATCCACTGGCTTTTGCCGGCTGGCTGGGATTGATCGTAACCGCGCTGAACCTGTTGCCCATCGGACAGCTCGATGGCGGCCATATTTCCCACGCGCTCTTCGGCTCGCGCCATGCGCACGCCGTCAGCATGGTGGCGTTGGTCTCGTTGTTCCTGCTGGCGTTGTTCGTCTGGCCGGGACTGATGTTTTGGGCCTTCATCGTTTTTTTTATGGCTGGCACACGCGACGCTCCCGCGGCCAACGACGTCACGCCGCTGGGTCCTCCTCGAAAAGCCCTGGCTTGTTTCGCCTTTCTGCTATTGTTGCTTATTATCGTTCCCGTGCCGCGCGCGCTCTACGAGGGGTTAAGCGTTCACGGTCCTTATCTTTGACTTATCTTTGACTTGCCTGCGATTTCGGCCTGATCCATAAATCCTTTCGCACAGTGAACAAATGAACATCAGTCCCCTGGCAGGAAAGCTGGCCGATCCGACCGCACTGGTCAACGTGCCGAAACTTATAACGGCTTACTATGCCGAAATACCCGATCCATCGGTGGCGGCGCAACGCGTGGCCTTTGGCACTTCCGGGCACCGGGGTTCGTCCTTCACGCTGGCCTTCAACGAATGGCACATCCTCGCCATCACCCAGGCGATTTGCCTGCATCGAAAGGGGCAGGGAATCGATGGTCCGCTATTCCTGGGCATCGACACGCACGCGCTTTCTGTGCCGGCTTGCGCCACCGCGCTTGAGGTGCTGGCGGCCAATGGCGTCGAGGTGATGCTGGCCGAAGGCGACGACTACACTCCGACGCCCGTGATTTCCCATGCGATCCTGACCGGCAATCGCGGCAGAAAAACCGGGCTGGCCGACGGCATTGTCATCACTCCTTCGCACAATCCGCCGCACGATGGCGGCTTCAAATATAATCCTCCCAATGGCGGGCCGGCGGACACTGTCGTCACCGGTTGGATTGAGGCGAAAGCGAATGCGTTGCTGGAAGCCCGACTGGACGGAGTGAAACGAATGCCCTATCAACAGGCTTTGCACGCCTCGACGACGCACCGGCGCGACTATCTCAGCGCCTACATTGCCGATCTGGGTGACGTCGTTGAAATGGAGGTCATCCGCGATTCGAAGCTCAGGCTGGGCGTGGATCCGCTCGGGGGCGCTGGCGTCCATTATTGGGGACGAATTGCCGAGCACTACGGTTTGAATCTTACAGTGGTCAACGAGGAGGTCGATCCCACCTTCCGTTTTATGACTCTGGACTGGGATGGCCAGATACGCATGGATCCATCCTCGGTGTATGCCATGCAGCGATTGATCGGGATGAAGGACCGCTTTGACCTCTCCTTCGCCTGCGATACGGACCATGATCGGCACGGAATTGTCACCAAAAGCAAAGGATTGCTGCCACCCAACCATTATCTTTCCGCCGCCATCCTGTACCTCTTCCAACACCGGCCGCAGTGGGGCAGGGGAGCGGCGGTGGGCAAAACGGTGGTGAGCAGTCAGATGATAGATCGCGTCACCGCGAAGCTCGGCCGCAAGCTCTATGAGGTGCCGGTTGGTTTCAAATGGTTCGTGGATGGTTTGCTCGATGGGTCGCTTGGCTTCGGCGGGGAGGAGAGCGCAGGAGCCTCCTTTGTTCGCCGGGATGGCGCCGTTTGGACGACGGACAAAGATGGAATTGTCCCGGCTCTGTTGGCGGCGGAGATGACAGCCCGGATGGGGCATGATCCCGGCGAAATCTACCAGGAGCTAACGCGCGAGTTCGGTGAACCTGCTTATGACCGCGTTGAGGCGCCGGCCACTCCGGCTCTAAAGAAACTGTTGGCGAAACTCTCGCCTCAGCAGGTCAAAATCGCCGAGTTGGCGGGCGAAAAAATCCAGACTGTCCTTACGCAGGCGCCGGGCAACGGCGCTGCCATCGGCGGGTTGAGAGTGACGGCCCAGAGCGGATGGTTCGCGGCGCGTCCGTCGGGGACGGAAGACATTTACAAGATTTATGCGGAGAGCTTCCGTGGAGCGGAACACCTGCGCCACATTCTGGAGGAAGCGCAAAATATCGTGAACGATGCCATTGCGCCGACAGTTCCGTCCACAACGGATCTCAAGGAAAAATGAGGAAAGGAATTGAGCTTATGAAAAATAAATGCACGCCTTGGGCAATGGCCATCGCTGGAGTCCTCTTGGGATTTTGTTTGGCGTCCTGCGCAGACAATTCATCCACTGTCCCGGAAGCGGAATATGCGACCCAAATCGTCGGGCGCTGGCAAGGCACGGTTGGTGATTTGAAAGAGTACATGTCCATCAACGGTGATGGCACTTTCGTCTGCCAAGTATATCCGACGGGGTTCATTGCCAATACTCTTTCCCAAGGCGTGAAAGGAACGATTCGCGGAACGTGGAAAATCACCGGCGCAATGATCACTCTGAGCATCACTGGAGTGAAAAACGAGCATTTAGAGAACAGGATTGCCGCAAGCACGATCGTAGCGTTCAAAAAAGACGAACTCGTCTTGAAATCTGATCAAGCTGGAACGTCGCCCTTCCAGCGAGTGCGCGCACTTTGATTCAAGGCCTGTAGGAAGACGAAAACAGAAGCACCCAGAAAATGAAAAGGAAACCATGAGCAAACAAACACCCGCCGACAAGCCCAGCTACAGTCGTTTACCTCGGGACGTCGAGGGATTCGATTCTCTGGCGGAGCTGGCCTTGGATATGCGCTGGTCGTGGAGTCATGCTACCGACCAAGTGTGGCAGCAGCTTGATCCCGCACTATGGGAACTGACGCAAAACCCTTGGGTGGTCCTGCAGACGGTCTCGCGGGATAAACTCCAGCGCGTGCTGGCCGATCCTGCCTTCCGCAAGAGCATTGACGACCTGCTACAAACCAAGCGTCAGACGGCGGAGGCGCCGGCGTGGTTTCAGCAACATCATCCGCAGTCTCCTTTATCTTGCGTCGCGTATTTCAGCATGGAATTTATGTTGAGCGAAGCGCTGCCCATTTACTCCGGAGGCCTTGGCAATGTGGCCGGGGATCAACTCAAAGCGGCCAGCGACTTGGGCGTACCGGTGGTCGGCGTGGGTTTGCTCTACCAACAAGGCTATTTTCGCCAGGTCATTGACAAGGACGGAGCGCAACAGGCCCTTTACCCTTACAACGACCCCGGACAACTGCCGATCACGCCGGTGCGCCAGCCAAACGGCGAGTGGTTGCGGTTGGAGATCTCGTTGCCCGGTTACTCGGTCTGGCTGCGCGCGTGGCAGGTCCAAGTCGGCCGAGCGAAGCTTTACCTGTTGGACAGCAATGACGCGGCGAACTTTCCGGCTCATCGAGGGATCACCAGTGAGTTGTATGGGGGCGGGCCGGAATTGCGCCTTAAGCAAGAGCTGCTTCTTGGGATCGGAGGCTGGCGGCTGCTGGCCGCCCTTGGCATCAAGCCGGAGGTTTGTCATCTCAATGAAGGGCACGCCGCCTTTGCCGTTTTGGAACGCGCCCGCGATTTCATGCAAGAGAACAGGCAGCCCTTTGAAGTCGCGCTGGCTGTCACGCGAGCCGCAAACCTCTTTACCACCCACACGGCGGTGGCCGCCGGCTTTGATCGTTTTTCTCCGGCTCTCATCGAACGATACCTCGGCCGATACGCTAAGGAAAAAATTGACGTTTCCGTCCATGACTTGCTGGCCCTGGGCCGCCAGAACCCGAACGACTCGTCGGAGAGTTTCAACATGGCCTATCTGGCCATCCGGGGGAGCGGGTCGGTGAACGCCGTCAGCCGCTTGCATGGGAAAGTGAGCCGGCAGCTTTTTGCGCCTTTGTTTCCGAACTGGCCGGTGGACGAAGTGCCCATCGGGCATGTGACCAATGGCGTTCACGTGCCGACCTGGGACTCGGCGGCTGCCGATGATCTCTGGACGAAGGCCTGTGGAAAAGACCGCTGGCTGGGTCCGAAGGAAAACCTGGAGCAGGAGATTCGCCGCGTCTCCGATGCCGACCTCTGGCAATTTCGCATGGTCGCCAGCAAGTCGCTGGTGGAGTACGCTCGCCAGCGTCTGGCCCGGCACTTCGCCGCGGCCGGGGCATCAACCGAAACGATCGAGGAGGCGAAGCATCTCTTCGATCCCAACGCGTTGACCTTGGGCTTTGCGCGGCGTTTTGCCACCTACAAACGACCGAACCTGCTGCTGCACGATCCGGCCCGACTGCTGCGCCTGTTATCCAATCCTGAGCGCCCGGTGCAACTCATCCTGGCGGGCAAGGCCCATCCGGCAGATGAGGCCGGACAGGCCCTGATTCAGAAATGGATACAGTTCATTCGCCGGCCCGAGGTTCGGCCCCATGCGATCTTCCTCAGCGACTACGACATGCATTTGACCGAGCGCCTGGTGCAAGGGGTGGATGTCTGGCTGAACACGCCCCGGCGGCCTTGGGAGGCGTGCGGCACCAGCGGCATGAAGGTGCTCGTCAACGGAGGCATCAATCTCTCGGAATTGGACGGATGGTGGGCCGAAGCCTATGTCCCGGATTTGGGTTGGGCGTTGGGTGATGGTCAAGAGCATGGCGATGATCCGGCGTGGGACGCAGCCGAAGCCGAGGCGCTTTACCAGCGACTCGAACGGGAGGTGATCCCTGAGTTTTATGCCCGCGACGAACAGGGCATTCCGAAGGCGTGGGTGAGCCGAATGCGAGAGAGCATGGCGCGGTTGACACCGCAATTCTGCGCCACCCGCGCCGTGCGGGACTACACCGAACAACACTACCTCCCGGCTGCCGCCGCCTTCCAATTGCGCGTTGCCGATAAAGGCGCAAGCGGCAGACAAATAGTCGATTGGCAGCACAGTCTGGCACAGAAATGGGGCGCGTTGCACTTCGGCGAAATCAAGGTTGAAACCCGTGGCGATCAGCATGTATTTGAGGTGCAGGTTTATCTCAATGATCTTGACCCGAAGGCCGTGCGGATAGAGATTTATGCCGACGGTGTTCGTGGAGGATCTCTCGTGCGGCAGGAAATGAAGAGCGTCCGCCAATTTGCCGACGGGTCGGGTGGCGGCATTTATAGCGCGGCTGTGTCCGCAGACCGTCCAGCCGCGGATTATACGGCGCGGGTGATATCGTACCGCGACAGTGTGGGAATTCCTTTGGAGGCTGCTTACGTCCTGTGGCAGAAATGATCTTATCGGAGCCAATGCCATGAAAAGCACGAATGACCAACCTGAACCGGTTGCAGTTGTTATTTTTGGCGGAGCGGGTGATTTGACCTGGCGCAAATTGATGCCGTCGTTGTTCGATTTGCATCGGGACGGACGGATGCCAGAGAAATTTGCGATTATGGCCGTGGATCGCGCCGCTTTCGGTGATGCGCAGTTGCGCAAACATTTCCTGGAAGGCGTGAACCGCTTTTCGCCGAAAGGGAAGGCGAAGAGCACGGACTGGACGCGTTTCGCCGAGCACGTTACTTATCAACAGGGAGATTTCCAAGAACCGGCGACCTACTCGAATTTGGAGAAGAGTTGCGCGAAACTGGAGAAGGATTGGAACGCCAAAGCCGTCCACATTTTTCACATGGCGACTCCGCCAGCCATGTTTGGAGTGATCCCCAAACGGCTCGCCGATGCGGGCTTGAATCAGGATCGAACACGCGACCGCATTGTGGTGGAAAAGCCCATTGGTCATGATCTGGACTCGGCGCGCGAGCTAAATCGCGTGCTGACGGAAAGTTTCCATGAATCCCAGATCTTCCGCATTGACCATTATTTGGGCAAGGAAACGGTGCAGAATATTCTGGCCTTCCGCTTTGCCAATCCACTCTTCGAGCCGATTTGGAACCGGCGCTACGTGGAGTACGTGACCATCACTGTGGCCGAAGAGGTGGGCGTAGGGCATCGGGGCGGCTATTACGACCACGCGGGAGCGTTGCGCGACATGGTCCAGAATCACCTCATGCAGTTACTCTGTCTCGTGGCGATGGAACCGATGGTGTCTTTCGATGCCGATGAGATCCGCAACAAAAAAGTCGATGTTCTCCATGCCCTCCGGCCCATTCCGCGTGGCGCGGTTGCGCAATGCGCCGTGCGCGGGCAGTATGGCCAAGGCCGACTGAATGGCAAAAAAGTGCGCGGTTACC
Organism: Verrucomicrobiales bacterium; assembly: GCA_003140095.1. Lineage (GTDB taxonomy): Bacteria > Verrucomicrobiota > Verrucomicrobiia > Limisphaerales > Palsa-1400 > Palsa-1400. The sequence goes on from PLIU01000353.1 coordinate 44,974, forward strand.
GCCAGGAGGTTGATGTATCACCTCGCTCCAAAACCGAAACATTCGCGGCCTTGAAGTTGTTTGTGGATAACTGGCGGTGGCAGGGAGTGCCGTTCTATCTCCGTACGGGCAAATGCCTCCGCCGGCAGCTCTCGGAAGTGTCCATCCAATTCCGCACCGTGCCGCACCGGTCGTTTCCGCCCGAGTGCGGCCGCGATTGGCATCCGTCTCGATTGGTGCTTTCGATCCAGCCCCAGGAAGGCATCATGCTGGGATTTCAGGCCAAATATCCGGGGCCGAAAATGCTGTTGCGTCCGGTGGAGATGCGGTTCAATTATCAGGACAGCTTTGCCGTCCCCTCGCCGGACGCCTACGAGACGTTGCTCTGGGATGTGATGAAGCAGGATCCCACCTTGTTCATGCGCGCCGATCAGGTGGAGGCCGCCTGGCGGTTGTTGATGCCGGTGCTCGACGCATGGGCGAAATCGGATCCTCGCGATTTCCCCAATTATGCCGCCGGCAGTTGGGGACCACGGGCGGCCGATGAACTGCTCGCGCGCGAGGGGCATGCTTGGGGGCCAATCGCATGAGGATCCTGCAACGGTTCAAATTGACATCAAAACCCACGTGGACAAAATTGAGCTATGCCAACCAACACGCTGACTCCGGAATTGCTGCACAAGATGGACGCCTACTGGCGCGCCGCCAACTATGTGTCGGTTGGCCAGATTTATCTTTACGAGAATCCATTGCTCAAGCGGCCGTTGACGCTCGCGGATGTCAAACATATGTTGCTGGGTCACTGGGGGACCACTCCCGGGCAGAACTTCATCTACGTCCACTTGAACCGGGTCATCAAAAAATATGACCTCGACATGATTTACGTGTCCGGCCCCGGTCATGGCGGCCCGGCGGTGGTGGGCAACACTTACCTCGAAGGCACCTACAGCGAGATCTATCCCAACATCAGCCAGGATGAGGCCGGGCTGCGGAAGCTCTTTCTTCAGTTCTCGTTTCCGGGAGGGATTCCCAGCCACGCCGCGCCGGAGACGCCCGGCTCCATCCACGAGGGCGGCGAGTTGGGCTATTCGCTCAGCCATTCGTTTGGAGCGGTGTTCGATAATCCCGATCTGGTCGTCGCCTGTGTGGTTGGCGATGGCGAGGCTGAAACCGGGCCGCTGGCCACGGCTTGGCATTCCAACAAGTTTCTCAACGCGGCCGCCGACGGCGCGGTGCTGCCGATCCTGCATCTCAACGGCTACAAAATTTCCAACCCGACGATTCTCGCCCGCATTACCCGCGAAGAATTGGAACAATTGCTGCGCGGCTACGGGTGGACGCCTTACTTTGTCGAAGGTCATGAACCGGCGCTGATGCACGAGGCCATGGCCGCGACGCTGGACACGGCGGTGGAGCAGATCAAAAAAATCCAGCAGGACGCCCGCATCCACGGCAACCTCACGCGTCCGCGCTGGCCCATGATCGTGCTCAATTCACCCAAGGGCTGGACGGGGCCGAAAATGATTGACGGCCTCCAGGTGGAAGGCACTTTCCGTTCGCACCAGGTGCCGCTCCCCGACGCTGCCACTAATCCCGAACACCTCAAGTTGCTGGAGGACTGGCTGAGGAGCTACCGGCCGGAGGAACTCTTCGACGAGCAGGGGCGCCTGAAACCGGAACTGGCCGACCTGGCGCCCAAGGGCCAATCGCGCATGGGCGCTAATCCTCACGCCAACGGGGGCATTCTGCTCCGCGACCTGCGGATGCCGGATTTCCGCAATTACGCGGTCGAGGTGCCCTCGCCAGGGGTGCGAGGCATTGGCGACACGCATGTCCTCGGTCCTTTCCTGCGCGACGTGGCGAAGCTCAACAGCGAGCAGCGCAACTTCCGGGTTTTTGGCCCTGACGAGACGCTTTCCAATGGCTTGGAGGCCCTTTTTGGCGTGACCAAACGCCAATGGGACGCGGCCACTTTGCCCAACGACGAATTTCTCGCGCCCGCCGGGCGCGTCATGGAAATGCTCAGCGAGCACCAATGCGAGGGCTGGCTGGAGGGCTACCTGCTGACCGGGCGGCATGGGCTCTTCAACTGCTACGAGGCCTTTATTCACATCGTGGATTCGATGTTCAACCAGCACGCCAAGTGGCTCAAGGTCACGTCGTGCCTGCCGTGGCGGCGGAAAATCGCCTCGCTCAATTACCTGCTGGCCTCGCATGTCTGGCGGCAGGATCACAACGGTTTCACCCACCAGGATCCTGGTTTCATCGACCACGTCGTCAACAAGAAGGCCGAGGTGGTGCGTGTTTACCTTCCGCCAGATGCCAACTGCCTGCTCTCGGTGATGGACCACTGCCTGCGCAGCCGCCATTATGTCAACGTCGTGGTCGCGGGCAAGCATCCGGCGCCGCAGTGGCTGACGATGGACGCTGCCGTCAAACACTGCATCCAGGGCATCAGCATCTGGCAATGGGCCAGCAACGACCAAGCCGTTTCACCGGACGTCGTCATGGCCTGCTGCGGCGACGTGCCCACGCTGGAGACTCTGGGCGCCGTCTCCATTTTGCGCGAGCATCTGCCCGAATTAAAAATCCGGGTGGTCAACGTGGTGGACCTGATGAAGCTGCAACCGCACAGCGAGCATCCGCACGGGTTGAGCGACAAGGATTTTGACGAACTCTTCACCAGGGACAAGCCGGTCATCTTCGCATTCCACGCCTACCCATGGTTGATCCACCGGCTGACCTACCGCCGCGCCAACCATGCCAACATCCACGTTCGCGGCTACAAGGAAGAGGGCACCATCACCACTCCCTTCGACATGACGGTGTTAAACGAAATGGACCGCTTCCACCTTGTGATGGACGCCATCGACCGCCTGCCGCAGACCGGGGACAAAGGCATATACCTCAAACAACAACTCAAAGACAAACTCATCGACCACAAGCAATACATTGCCAAATACGGCGAGGACTTGCCGGAAATTAGGAAGTGGAAGTGGATGGGGCAGGGGAGTGCCAATAAATCAACATAACTCATTGCGCCAACGATGATCTGGTTCGCCGCCATCAATCCCGTCTTAAGCCCGATGTCGCCGCAAGCGAGGGCGCTGTCAAACGTATTCGAGGTGACGTTGGCGGTCTGTGGTGTGATTTTTCTTATCGTGACAGGGTTGATCGCGTGGTGCGTGCTGCGTTATCGCATGAGCGACCCCGGCGTCGAGCCTCGGCAATCGGGCGGCAACTCGAAATTGGAAGCCACTTGGACGCTGGCGTCCGTCATGGTGCTGATTTTTCTCTTTGTCCTGACGGTGCAGGCCATGCGCATTTCCGATGCGCCGATGGACCGCGAACCGGATCTAACCGTGATCGGCCACCAATGGTGGTGGGAAGTGCGTTACGCCAACGGCACGGTCACCGCCAATGAAATTCATATTCCGACTCAATCGGACATGCTGGTGCGCGTTGATTCGGCGGACGTCATTCACAGTTTTTGGGTGCCGCAACTGGGGCGTAAAATAGACGCGATACCCGGACATCTGAACCACCTGTGGATTCGCGCCGACCAAGCCGGTCAATACCTTGGCGCCTGCGCGGTGTTTTGTGGCGCGCAACACGCCTGGATGCGCATCCTGGTCGTGGCGCAATCGCCCCAGGAGTTTGGCGAATGGAACGCCCAGCAAGCGCCGCCGGCCAAAGCGCCCTCGACGCCAGGAGGCTTGCGCGGCGAACATGTTTTTCTACAGCAGACCTGCGTGGGATGCCACTCCATCCGCGGGGTGAACGCCAACACGCAGGTGGGCCCGGACCTCACGCATTTCGCCAGCCGGCAAACCATCGGCGCTGGCGTGCTGGAGAACAACGCTGCCGACGTGCGCCGCTGGCTGACGGATCCGCAGCGAATCAAGCCCGGCTGTTACATGCCCGACTTCCATTTGACCGGCAGCAACGTGGAAGACTTGGCGGCCTTTTTCGAAACGCTGAAGTAACCCGGCTATGAACTCAACCTCCGCCACAATTTCGCCCGTGACCGTCCTTGCCGGCGCGCCTGCGGAGCGCGGGCTGTTGTCTTGGGTCGCGACCGTGGACCACAAGCGCATTGGCATTCTCTATCTGGTCACGACGTTCGGGTTCTTCCTGGTGGGTGGGGTGGAGGCGTTGCTGATCCGCCTGCAATTGGCCGTGCCGAACAACACGTTTCTCAAGCCCGAAACGTTCAATCAGCTTTTCACCATGCACGGCACGACGATGATTTTCCTGGTCGTGATGCCCGCGCTCATCGGCTTCGCCAATTACTTTGTGCCGCTGATGATAGGCGCGCGCGACATGGCGTTTCCGCGCCTGAACACGATGAGCTATTGGCTGCTCATATTCGGCGGGCTGCTGCTGCACTTCAGTGTTCTGACGGGAGCAGCGCCGGCGGCGGGCTGGTTCAGCTACGCGCCGTTGAGCGAAACGCCGTTTTCATCCAGCACCGGCCTGGACTATTGGATTATGGCGCTGCTGATCCTTGGCGTCGGCAGCGTGGCGGGTGCGATCAACATGATTGTGACGATCCTCACCCTGCGCGCGCCGGGCATGACGTTGCGCCGCGTGCCTTTGTTCGTCTGGATGATCTTCATCAACTCGTTCCTCATCATTGCCGCCATCCCGGTCCTCAACGCGGCCATTGTCATGCTGCTCATCGACCGCCAACTTGAAGCGCATTTCTTCCTTGGGATTCAGGGCGGCTCGCCGTTGCTGTGGCAGCATTTCTTTTGGACTTTCGGACATCCGGAGGTTTACATCATGGCGCTGCCGGCCTTCGGCATGATTTCCGAAGTGATTCCGGTTTTCTCGCGCAAGCCCATTTTCGGCTACAGCTTCGTGGCGGCTTCGACCGTGGCCATTGCCTTGTTGAGCTTCGGCGTCTGGGCGCATCACATGTTCACCGTCGGACTGGGACACACGGCCGACCTTTTCTTCGCGGCGGCGAGCATGGCCATCGCCGTGCCGACAGGAGTCAAGGTGTTCAACTGGATCGCAACGATGTGGGGTGGATCGATTCGATTTACGACGGCGATGTGTTTTGCGATTGCGTTCATCATCCAATTCGTCGTGGGTGGTTTAAGCGGCATTACGTTCGCGGTCGCGCCGGTGGACTGGCAGATGCACAACACTTATTACCTCGTGGCCCATTTTCATTATGTGCTCTTTGGCGGAACGCTCTTCGGCATGCTGGCCGGACTCTACTATTGGTTTCCGAAAATGAGCGGACGCCTGCTTTCCGAAAAACTGGGAAAATGGCAATTCTGGCTGGCGGTGCTCGGCTTCAATCTGACATTCTTCGTGCAACATTTGCTCGGCTTTATGGGCATGCCGCGGCAGGTTTACACTTACCCGGATCTGCCGGGGTGGGGCGCGGTTAACCTGCTCTCAACGATCGGCGCTTTCATTCTTGGTTTTTCGATGCTTTTGCTCGGAGCAAATATCCTCTGGAGTCTGCTCCGTGGGCAGCCTGCGACGGATAATCCCTGGGACGCTTGGACGTTGGAGTGGGCCACGACCTCGCCGCCGCCCGCGCACAATTTCCAGAGCGTGCCGCCCATCCGCGGCCGCCGCCCGCTCTGGGATCTGGCCCATCCCAGCCAAACCGATGCGAAGAACGCAACGGCCACGCCGCCCGGCGAATCTGCTCCCGAGAAGAACAAAGCTTTGATGATCGTGTTCATCGTTTCCGAGGGTTTCTTCTTTCTCATGCTGGTCATCGCTTACCTCTATTTCGGGCGCACGCCTGGAGCAGGACCCACGGCGGCCAGCAGCCTGAACGTGGGCCGCACTGCGCTGTTCACGATTTGCCTCTTCGCCAGCAGCTTTACCGTCTGGCGGGCCGAACGAGGTTTCAAGCGCAAGGACCGCGCGGCCATGAATGGCTGGCTGGCCGTCACAGTCCTGCTGGGCGCGGTTTTTCTCACCGGCCAGGCTACAGAGTATTGGGGGATGTTTGAGCGCGGCGTGACGGTCAATACGAACTTGTTTGCCTCCTCCTTTTTCACGCTGACCGGATTTCACGGATTGCATGTCTGCATCGGATTGATCGCGCTGCTCATCGTGCTGGGGTTGACGCGCCGGGGCGAGGCCAGGGATTTCCAGTCGCCCGCGCTGGCAACTGTGGGTTTATACTGGCACTTCGTTGACGGCGTATGGGTCGTCGTCTTCTCTGTTATTTACTTGAGGCTGCTACTATGAATACAAAGCAATATCTATTGTCGGCCTGGAATTGGAGTCCGGCGGTCATTGGCGCGTGCGTTGCCGCATCGGCCGCCTACGCCGCCGCGCTGCGGTTTCGTTTTCCGGCGCGGTCGTGGTATTTCATCGGCGCGCTGGCGGTTTTTTTCCTGACCCTGACCTCGCCGTTGAATGCGCTCGCCGGCGGGTATCTCTTTAGCGCGCACATGTTGCAACACATGCTGCTGCTGTTGATCGTGCCGCTGCTGCTGCTGCTGGGCTTGCCGGCCATAAACGCAAACCCCGCGCGCAGATGGCAGGGCTTCCGCCTGCCGACGTTGTTCGGCTGGATGGCCGGCGTAAGCGCCATGTGGGTGTGGCATGAGCGAACGCTCTGCGAACTGGCGACGCGCACGGAAACGGTTCGCATCGTCCAAATCATTTCGTTGCTGGCGCTGGGGACGGTGTTCTGGTGGCCCCTTTTCGGACCGCAGGCGCGGCAACGCATCTCGCCGCTGACGGGTGTGGTTTATTTGTTCAGCGCGTGCATCACTTGCAGCGTGCTGGGCATTCTCATTACGTTTTCGCCCGCCGGGTCGGTCTGCCCGATTTATCTCCATCCGCCGGATCAACCGGGCATCCTCAGTCTGATTCGCCATGATTGGGGCTTTACGCCTGCGAAGGACCAACAAATCGGCGGTCTGCTCATGTGGTTGCCCGGCTGCGGCATTTATCTGGCGGGCGTCATGGCGATGCTCGCCCGCTGGTATGGCGCCGTTGAAACAGACGAGGGCGCCGCGACTCAATCGACGCAAGAAGAGAGACCCCAACTCGTGCCTGCGCGGGCCACCGCGAGGAAACAGTGATGTCGAACCCAGCTTCAAACGAAAGACCGGTTCGCGCGCCGTTGGATTGGAACACACCCAAACCGGAGAATCTGGCCAAGCCGACTTGGTGGCCCGCCGCGCTTGCTTTCGGCGCCACATTGACGGCGTGGGGCCTGATCACCTCGGCCGTAGTTCTGGTGATCGGACTGGCCATCGTCATCGTGTCACTCGCCGGATGGATCGGAGACATTTGCCATGAGCGAAATGAACACTGAAAACCTCCAATCGCCCCAACCAGCGGCGCCCGAAACCATTGGCCGACGCCGGTTTCTGGAATCGCTAAGCATCGGCCTCGGCGCGCTGTGCGGCGCTGTGCTGGCGATTCCCGGCCTTGGCTTCGTGCTGGCGCCGCTGTTTCAAAAGCCGCCCGAATTATGGCGCGGAGTGGGCAAGCTGGACGATTTTAAGATCGGCCAAACAGTCAGCGTGAGTTTCCTTGATCCCTCGCCGCTGCCGTGGGCCGGCGTGACGGCGCGCACGGCGGCCTGGCTGCGCCGAGTGAAAACCGATGAGTTCATCGCATTCGCCGTGAACTGCTCGCATCTCGGTTGCCCGGTTCGCTGGCTGGGGGACGCCAATCTCTTCATGTGTCCGTGTCATGGCGGCGTGTATTACAGCGATGGCAGTGTCGCCGCCGGACCTCCGCCGCGCCCGCTCACGCGTTACCCGGTGCGCATCCAAAACGGCGAAGTGCAGATTCAAACCCGGCCCATTCCTATCGCCTGAAACGCAACGCCATGTTGCCGCGCGCCCTTAAACGAATTTGGAACTGGCTGGACGATCGGACGGGCGCGTCGGCGTTGATCGTCCCGATGGCCCAGCACTTGGTGCCACGAGATGCGAAATGGTGGTATGTGTTTGGCAGCGCTACGATGCTGGCGTTCGCCGTGCAGGTCGTCAGCGGTGTCGTGCTGGCGTTTGCCTACATTCCATCGGCTTCGCAAGCCTACGATACGCTGCAATTCATCACCCACAAGGCGGCCTTCGGCGCGTTTATGCGCGCACTGCATTACTACGGCGCGTCGGCGATGGTGTTGATGGTGGGCGCGCATATGACACAGGTCTTTTTGTCCGGCTCCTATAAATATCCGCGCGAGATGAACTGGATCACCGGCGTGCTGCTGCTGGCCTTCACGCTGGGGATGGGTTTCACCGGCCAATTGCTGCGCTGGGATCAAAACGCCGTCTGGTCGGTGGTGGTGGCGGCGGAGCAAGCGGGGCGGGTGCCTTTGATCGGCGACAGCCTGGCGCGGTTTATTTTGGGGGGCGCAACCATTGGCGGCGCGACGCTCAGCCGCTTTTTCGTGTTTCATGTCTTTGTCGTACCAGCGTTCATTTTTGCCTTCGTGGGGTTGCATCTCTGGCTGGTGCTGCGACACGGCATTTCCGAATCGCCCAAAGCGGGCGAACCGGTCGAGCCCAAAACTTACCGGGGAAAATATGAGGAACGCTTGAAAAAGGACGGCGTCCCATTCTGGCCGGACGCCGCCTGGCGCGATGTTATCTTTTGCACGGCGATGCTGCTTGTGCTCGTAGTGCTGGCCATTTGCGCCGGGCCGCCGGTGTTGGACAAACCGCCTGACCCCAGCCTCATTGAAGCGAACCCGCGCCCGGATTGGTATTTATTGTGGTATTTCGCGTTGCTGGCCCTCATGCCGCACGCGGTCGAGAACTACTTCATGGTGTGGGGTCCTCTCATTGCCTGGACGATTCTCATGGTGCTGCCGCTGCTGTCAAACAAAGGTGAACGCAGCCCGATGCGGCGTCCATGGGCGATTGCCGGAGTGGTCATGGTCGTCCTGATGATCGGCTCCTTATGGTATGCGGGCGCGAAATCACCGTGGTCGCCCAACTTCAACGCACAGCCGTTGCCGGAGCAAGTCGTGGGCACAGAACCTGGCCCTGTGGCCGAAGGGGCGAAAGTTTTTTACAGCAAGGGCTGCCTGAACTGCCACCTGATCTCCGGCTACGGCGGCCGGCGCGGGCCGGATCTCTCGCTCATCGGCAACAAACTCAATCGTCAAGACATGGTCATCCGCATTGTGAATGGAGGAAACAACATGCCTGCCTTCGGCACTAACCTGACGCCCGAACAACTGGATGAGGTCGTGGCCTTTCTTCAATCGAGAAAGAAGTCCTGAATGCGCCGCCTGTCGAGGGTTTCTGACGCCTTTCCGGTTAGCGCGACCGCACGGTCAACACGGGGCACGGAGCATGGCGCACGATTCGCTCCGCCGTGCTTCCCATTAAGACATGCATCAGCCCGGTGTAGCCATGAGTGCTGATGACAATTAGATCCATATTCAATTCCTTGGCGACGTCGGTGATTTGCTGATACGGGGTGCCGGAGCGCCCCAGCGTGGATTCGAGCAACGCTGCGGGAATCTTTTCCGAAGCGATTTTTTCCAGGCGCGATGCCGAGGCGGCAACGAGCGGGCCGTCATCCAGGGGAACGTATCCATAGGTCGGGTCCATCGGACCGGCAATGATCTCGACGACATGGATGAGGGTGATTCTGGCCTCGAACTTTACAGCCAGCGTCACGGCGTAATCCAATGCTTGCTCCGAGGCGCTGGAAAAATCCATCGGCACAAGGATGCGCTCCAGTTTCATCGGTGGCACTGTCGGCACCGCGGCCTTTTCTTCGGTCTTCATAATTGAGTTTATCCTGAGCGCCCATGCCGGGTCAATTTCGGGCGAGGGGGCAGGGGATGCCCATCGTGTTCTCGGCAATGCCAGTCAAGGGTTGAGTGAGCCTTGCTCAACTCAACCCTTGATGTCGTCACTCGACGAGCGATCGGCGGCCATCCCGCGCTACTGCACGACGCGGAAGAACTGGTTTTGCGCAGGGAGGATGGGAACTGTGGCAGGGTTATTAGTCCCCGTCGCCACAGGTGTCCACGTGGGGTTAAGGAGCGAACTGGTGGACTGCAGGATAAAGCCGGGGCCGTTGGTCCAGGAGATAATCACGTTGGTGCCAGTCTGAGCGATGCTCACCGCAGGCTGAGTCGAGGTCGTGCTGGGCGGCGCCAGGGGGTTGGTGAAGTCCACCCAGACAAAGTTGAAGTCGGCATCCCTGAAATTGACGACACCTTCGCCCTGGCCGTTGGTAGCGTTAATGAAAACCGAACTGATAATGAACGCGTCGGGCGTACTATTGGTTCCGCCATATTCGTAAGAGAGGAAGCTGTTGTCCACAACGTTGGTAAAGCCGGTGGGTTGATGAGCCAGATAACCGGAATTGATCAACATCAACATGCCGTTGGTGTCGGTCTTTCCTGGAATGGTCAGCGCGTAGCGGCCCGTGGACAGGCGCGTGAGGCTGTAGTTCCCCGCTCCCATGATCGTGGCGCCGTTGGTGCCGCGGATGTGCCCGCCGATCAGGTTGACCGTATTCCACGGAATGTAGATGAATGAGAAACTGGAACCAGCGTCGTTGGTGCTATTGGCGCTATCAGTGGCATAAACGGTGGGGTCGCTGCTGCTTTCGGCAATGTCCCGCACCGCGACGTACCAACCGGCGCCATTGGGCAAAGCGGCGTTATTGGCCGAAGGCCCTTTGAGGCCGTTGCCTTCATCGTCGCCAATGGTGAAGAGCATGCCGTCGGTCACCGAATTGACACCCGGAAAGCTCACGAGAGCCAAACCGTCGTAAACGCTATTGGAGGCGTCCAACCACGTTAGAATCTCTTGCGGTGAATCGTAATTCCCCCAGAAAGTGCCGTTCGTGCAACCGTCCAGAGCATGGCCGCTCCACAATCCCCATCCGTCACCGTGTTTCCACATGGGCACGCCAGCCGTGAGACCACCCAAGCCTTCGCTAAATATGTCATCGTCGAAGTAGCCCGCCTTCCAACCCTGAATATAAGGGAAGTAGGCCACAGAATGCGCTATGGCGCAACGGTATATGGCTTCATCACTACCTTCTCCATCCGGACCGGGCAGGCTTTCCCCAACCACCAATTTCGTAGTGCGCGTATAGGCTTGGCCGGTCTGGAATTGGCCGCCAATCATGTCGTAACTGTAGCTGCTGGCGCTAGGATCGAGTTGTACATAAGTCGCGGCGAAAAATGGCGGGGTTCCGTCAGGCCAAGATGCTCCGGTTTTATGGATGGTGGACCAGGCGAATCCATAATTGGGAGACGGACACCACGACTGGCAAGCGGGCACGCTGGCGCTGCCGCTGGAATATCGTTCTCGATTCAGGTTTGTGTAGGGACCCAAATTATTTTGGGCCAGGGTCGTGTCGTTGGGGCAGATCGCGTAATCGAACCCAGAGCATTGATAGCGGGCCGCCGCAAATCCCAGCGGCGATTGGCTGCTAATATCGGCGAGGATGTCGCGAGAAACGCTGGCGTAACCGCCGGAATCCCAGACAATGTCGCTCGGCGATCCTTGGTTGGTTTGGAGAACGTTGCCAGGATATCCCTGGGAGAAACCGCCGACCAAGTCATTGGTCTCAAGACTCACGTCAAAATTGACCGCGATGACATTGGTCGGGAACGGGCCTGGTGCAATGTTTGCAGGAACCGGAACCCCGACTGGAACTCCGACAGTTCCGTCCAGGTTGGTGGTGGGATTTCCGTTGTTAGTCGTGGCGATGCTGGCTGATCCATTATAGAGCGGCGTCGGTCCATAGTTGGCATAGGTGGAGGTGACGGTGTCACTTGCATCAGCGTCGTTAGTGTTATGCGCGACGGTGCTAAGCCCTATATACACCGTGTTGCCGAAGTCAGTCGTGGCCGGGGCGACCACCAGAAGCTGCCAACCATTGGTGCTTCCGGGATTGCCGTTTTGTGGATACTGCTCGGTGTTGGTCGTGGCAAAGTAACTCATGAATTTATTGCCCTGGCGCTGAATGCGGAGCCAGACGTTCGGATAAGTGCAAAAACCATTGTCAGTTGTATCCCCGCCGTACACGGGGTTCCAAGCATCGCCGGTGGAGCTGGTGCCCCCATAGCTGCCATAATTGAGGTTCCTTCCGGCAATATCATCAGTATCCGTGTTCGTATTCAAGCGGCCAATGCTCTCGATCTGGCCCAACCGATCGGTGTTCGTCGGCAGGGCATTGATCATGAAATCGTAACTGTCTGGATCCAGACTTTCCCGGACCATCAGCGAGGCTTTCGGCGAGCCCTGCTCGTCCGGATTGGTGCAGGTGCAATTAATGATCTGAACATGGATATCGAAATCGCCTGTGACCTGCTGGTAGGCGTAGGCGAAGGAATCCGGGTGGCCATAAGTATCCCCGCCGCCGGTGGTAATAGAGATGGAGCCGTCACTGTTGGTGACCACGGTGGTCGGAGTGGGGTTATGGATATTGGTCAAGGTCAATCCCCACTGGATGTTAGTTTGCGCGCGGGCTGTGGCAACAGCCAAGCCGCACACAGCGAGGACTCCCACCCACAGACGGAATTGCCGGGCACAACGATTTCGATTAGTATTTATTTTCATTAGCTTAGTGCAGTATGTTATTATTCGGCCTTATTCAGAGTCGATACCAGTTTGGAACAGCATCTTTGGCAGAAGACACGACGGTCCCACCCATGATTGCGGTCGCCAGACAGAAGGACACAAAAAGGCTCATTTGAGTCTGCTTTCAGGTGCGATTAAGAGATTTCTCACGAATAATGTCAATGAGTTTTTAATGCGCGGCGCCCGTGGGCGTGGAATCATTGGACACGGCTGCGGTCGGAGAATGCGACGGTTTTGCCCATCCGGAGAAGCCGTGGCAAGATCGGCCGTTCCTGGCACGCGAAAATGGAATCCCTGCGTGATCGTCCAACGCATTTTTATGAAGTTGCGGCTGAATGAGTTCCAACTGTAGTGACACCGTGAGGGCCGGCCGCGGTTCGCGGCGCCAAACAGCAAACCGCAGGCGTGGCGGGCAATGATGCTGACAAGATTTTATGGCCGAACGTTTGAGTCTAACTGCTCGCGAACTGCGGAAGGTTAAATGTATGTCACGATTGACACGAAGGCAGATGGGAAATGTGCCAGGAACGTTTGGGCGTGGAGGCGACGGACTGTTGTGTGCTTGAAGACGCCGGCTGGGACTTGCTGGCTGCGCACGCGAGTAGCGATCAACACCGCCATCGCACTTCCCTCAAAAAATATTTATTGCTCCTGAGGGCCTTGAGGTGCGTTCTTCACGTATTTGTCAAACCAGCGAAGCATCTCGTAGATAAGTTGTTGGTTCGATTCCATTGCTGAATACCAGTGCGGCTCGTGCGGAAGCATGACCAAGCGAGTGGTGCCGCCATTGCCTCGAATGGCTTCGTAGAGCTTGCTGGCTTGCAGTGGTGTTGTGCCGGGATTGGCGTCTTCCGCGCCATGCACGATGAGGAGCGGCGTCTTCAATTTGTCGGCGCAGAAAAATGGGGAGACTTTCAGATAGACTTCCGTTGCCTCCCAAACTGAGCGCCGCTCGTTCTGGAAACCGAAAGGCGTGAGCGTCTTGTTATAGGAGCCGCTCGTGGCGACTCCGGCCCGGAACAAGTCGGAATGGGCCACTAGATTTACGGTCATTAAAGCGCCGTGGCTATGCCCGGTGACTCCGATGCGTTCAGGGTCGGCGACGCCAAGCCGCACCGCCTCATCGACAGCGGCCTTCGCGTCGGCCACGAGCTGTTCCAAATAAGTGTCGTAGGCCTTCTTCGGATCACCAATGATGGGAAATGAAGCGTTGTCAATAATCGCATAGCCCGCGAGGAGCAATAGTCTATAATCCCGTAGCCCCGTGAAAGTTTCCTGCGAGCCTACAACCTGGCCGGCTTTCGAAGCGTCGGCATAGTCGAGAGGATATGCATAAAGAATGGTGGGCACGCGCGTGCCTTCCTTATAATCAGGCGGCGTATAGAGCGTGAACGACAAGTCAAGTCCGTCGGCGCGCTTGTACTTGATCAACCGCTTCTTGATCGCCCGCACCTCCGGGGTCGGATCGGGAATGTGGGTTATCGCGACGCTCTTTGAAGCGAAGGCCGCTTCTCCGCCAGGCGCATCAAGGGATTCTCCCAGCGTTCGCATGAACGCATTCGGCGGCTCGGTCGGCGATTGATGCCAGGTGAGAAACGTCTGCGCGTCCGGCCCGCTGAAGGAGAGAAATCGCTCAAAGGAAGTCTTGTCGCAGCGAAATAGACGTTGGGATTTTCGCGTATTGAGATCGAGTCGATCGAGGAATGGCCGATTCCCGTCGGGCGACGCGCCGGCTCCCGCAAGGTAGATCGAATCACCATCCTGACGAATCACCCAGAACCCATTCGCAAGTTGCCGTCTCGCTGGTGTGCCGGGATTTGCATATTGCTCGTCAGTAGAGAGATCCCACAGCAAGCGCGGCTTTGATTGTTGATCATCGACGTTGATGACGAAGCGTCGTAACCAGTGCCGGTTGCTATCGAACTCGGTCAAGAGTGCCATGCGCGGTTGTTCGCCCCAGGAGAAGCCGGCAAAACGTTGCTCAGTTCGGGTGATTTCGGCGGCGGGCGAGTTAAACGGCGCCTTCAAAAGCATGATTTTATCGCGAGCGGGAACATTGACATTCCAATCGCCGCCATCGAGCGCTTCCGCCCAGACAAGTGTCGCCGGCTCCATGGCACGCCAGGAAAAATCGCGGGGACCCACCGGAACTCCGTTGATGGGAACACGATCCGCCAGTGGAAGCGACGCAATGGTATGAGGCTGAACGCCTGAGCGCTCGAATGTGTCCCAGACTTCTATTTCCTGTGGGAACCGATCGTAGGTCGTGACATACGAGTAGGGCTTATGGATTGTGGTGACGAGGAGGTGCCGCCCATCTGGAGCGGGTTCCAACGATTCGTAATTCCCGGGCTTTCCCACAGGCGTGATGGCGCCGGTGGTGGCATCGATGAAAGCGAGTTGCGAGGCCGCGAAGTAATCGAAAAGATCCTCGTCGTGCTTGCTGCCAAGCGTGTCACGGTTCTCATAAGTGCTGCTTTGTCCCTTTTCGCCGTCGGTCTCCTGGATGCTCGGACCCATCGGCACCGTTGGTTCGGGCGGTGGTGGGCCCATCCCCTCGGGCACCAGCGTGACCAACAGCGTTTTCTGGTCAGGCATCCATTGCATCTCGTCGCTGAACATTTGGTTGAGATGCGCGCCAGGCACTTGATGTATTTCGCCGGTCTTGCCGTCTCCGATCCAAAGTTCGACCGCCTCGGGAGCGATATTCACGAACGCGAANNAATCGCTTTCCGTCAGCGGCCCAGGCCGGCGCTCCCGGGCACCCCTCAGGAAGCGCGATATGAATTTGCGTGCCATCGGCGATATGCACCAACTTGAAGTCTCTGGCGCCGAGTGTGATGCCGTAACCGCCCGGAGTGTCGTGCTTGCTGTGATTCTT
>PLIU01000353.1:60469-60691 GCA_003140095.1 Verrucomicrobiales bacterium
GTTTTTCGGCGGTTTGTCATATCTAGATGTGCCGTCGGACTGCGCTGCAATGGGCACGAACGTCGCGCAGGCAACGAGTGCTCCAATCAAAAGACAGTTCAAGGCGTCGCTGATCGGAGTTCGCTTTTTGGGCACGAATGGGACGCTAGCCGGGCAGAGGTTTTTGAGCAAGAAGAAAACGATAGGGACCCGACCTTTTGCCAGGGTCATTTCATCTGGATG
>PLIU01000429.1 GCA_003140095.1 Verrucomicrobiales bacterium
GAGCAGGAAGGCACCTATCCGCTGCCCGAAGCGCAGGTGGACCGTTTTATGATGAAGGTCATCATCGGCTACCCGAACCGCGTCGAGGAGCGCGCGATTGTCGAAGCAATGGCTACTAGCGAACCCTCGCTCCGCGTCCAGCCGGTCGTCTCGGTGGAGGAAATCGCCCGCGCCCGGAGCGTGGTCAATAGCATCTATGTGGACGATAAGATCAAGGACTACATCGTAGACTTGGTGTTGGCGACACGCAACCCCAAGGCCGCCGGGCTGGACCTCAACGGATACATTCAAACCGGCGCTTCACCGCGCGCCTCCATCAATCTGACGCTCGCCTCGCGCGCGGCCGCGTTCCTCGACGGTCGCGGATACGTGACGCCCCAAGACGTGAAGAAACTCGCGCCCGACGTTATGCGCCACCGCGTGGCGGTCAGTTACGAGGCTGAGGCCGAGAACATCACCTCGGAAGACATCATCCAGAAAATTCTCGACACGCTGCCCGTGCCGTAAAGCGGCGGTCAACTCGAAGCAAAGGACTTATTATGAACTCCGAAAAAGCCAAGGCCATTGTGAGCCGAATGCGGCGACTCGAGCTCCGCATCACGCTCGTCGCGCGCGCGGTCGCGTTCCTAGAAGGCCGCAGTTACGTGACGCCCCAAGACACGAAGAAGCTTGGGCCCGACGTGCTGCGCCGCCGCCTGCCGGTCAGTCACGAGGCTAAGGCCGAAAACATCGCGTCTCAGAACAGCATCCAGAAAATTCTCGGCATGTTGCGTGTATGCTGTGGCACCGGCAATCTTCAAACCAAGGACTTGATATGAACCCAGAAAGAGCCAAGGCCATCATGAGCCGGATGCGGAAGCTTGAAATCCACACTCGCCGCCTCGTCAACAACACGCTGGCTGGCGAATACCACTCAGTTTTCAAAGGACGGGGCATGGACTTCGACGAAGTGCGTGAATATGTTCCCGGCGACGAAGTGCGGACGATTGACTGGAACGTCACGGCCCGCGCCGGCCGCCCGTTCGTGAAAAAATTCACCGAGGAACGCGAGCTGACCATCCTGTTGCTGGTCGATGTCAGCGCATCGGGCAACTTCGGTTCAGCCTCGCTGAGCAAGCGCGAACTCGCCGCCGAACTCGCCAGCGTGCTGGCCTTTTCCGCCATCCGCAACAGTGACAAAGTCGGCCTGATTCTCTACACCGACCGTATTGAGCAATACATTCCACCCAAGAAGGGCCGCCGGCATGTCATGCGGGTGGTGCGGGAAATCCTTTTCCACCAACCACAAGGCCGAGGCACGGATACAGTAAAGGCGCTCGACTTCGCCAACCGTATTCTCCGCCGCCGCGCGATTGCGTTTCTCATCTCAGACTTCCAGTCTGCGGGAGACCCCGACCAGGCGCTGGCAGATCTGCGCCGGGCCATGCGGCAGACCAATCGCCGCCATGACCTGGTCGCCCTGCACATCGAAGACAGCCGCGAAAAATCACTGCCAGACGTGGGCGTGCTCGCCATCGAAGACGCGGAAACCGGCGAAGTGGTCGAACTCGACACCGCCAACCCGGAAGTCCGCAGCCGCTTCGCGCAGGAATCAAAGGACCGCACACAGCGGCTGGTGCGCGGCTTCCGCGCCGAGGCCGTTGACACTTTGGAGTTGGACACGGCTCGGCCTTACCTGCCGGCACTGCAACATTTCTTTAAAATCCGTGAAAGGAGACGCTCTTGAAATTCACATTCCACATCCCGCGCGTTCTGGCTATCGCCGCCGCGCTGTCACTCGCTGGCCTCAATGCTTTCGCGTTGACACAAACTAACTCGGTCAAGCTCGCGCCCGCCGCTACGCCAAGCGTCGCGACGCAAGACATCCGCGATATTCGCGGACCCAAGCACATTCCGTCGCCCTGGCTCTGGCCCGCCTGGCTGGCGGGCAGTTTGGCACTCGGAGCCCTCGGTTACGCCGCTTGGCGCTGGAACCGGCGTCCTGCTCTGGCCGCGGCGAAGCTGCCGTATGAAATAGCGCTCGACCGGCTGGAAGAAGCCCGCGCGTTAATGCAGCCGGAAAATGCCCGCGAATTCTCCATCACCGTCTCTGAAGTCGTGCGCCATTACATCGAGGACCGATTCCAGGTCTGCGCGGCGCGACGGACGACCGAGGAGTTTCTCTACGATCTGCTCGAATCTGGCGACGCTCTGCTGGCGGGCCACCGTGCCTTGTTGGCGGATTTTCTCCACCACTGCGACTTGGCCAAATTCGCCCGCTGGATTCTGTCCATCGAGGAGATGGAAAACATGCTTCAGAGCGCGCGCACCTTTGTCATCGAAACCGGCCAGCCGGTTAATACGGAAACAACTCACCAAGTTGCGCAAGCAACCGTTCAACAAGGACAACAAATATGATCCGATTCTTACAGCCTGAATGGCTGTGGCTGCTGACCCTCTTGCCACTCGCGCTGCTCTGGCGCGGACGACGGGGCGCGGCGGCCGCGGTAGAATACTCCAATGTCAGTCTGGCCCGGCAGATCGCCCGCGAGACGCGCAGTCGCGCGGGCCGCTGGGTCTGGTTGCTGCCGATCCTGGCCGCCGCCATGATGGTCGCCGGCCTGGCGCGGCCGCAATTCGGCCACGGCCGCACCGAAGTGCAGGCCAGCGGCATTGACATCATGCTCGCGCTGGACGTGTCCGGCTCCATGCAGGCGCTTGACTTCAAAATTGACGGTGAACCGGTTAACCGCGTTGATGTCGTCAAGTCCATCGTCGCGAAGTTCATCGAAGACCGGCCCAACGACCGCATCGGCATTCTGGCATTTGCGGGCGCGCCTTACCTCGTCAGCCCGCTGACGCTCGACCACGATTGGCTGGAGCAAAATCTCAGCCGTGTCCAAACCGCTGGAATCGAGGACGGCACGGCTATTGGCTCGGCCATTGCCACCTGCGTCAACCGCCTGCGCGATACGCCCGCCAAATCGAAGATCGTGGTGCTGCTGACCGACGGCGTGAACAACTCTGGCAGGATTTCGCCCGTCGCCGCCGCTGAGGCCGCCAAGGCGCTGGGCGTCAAAGTCTATACCATCGCCGCCGGCGTGCGCGGTGAAGCGCCCATTCCGGTGAAGGACCAATTCGGCAACACGCAACTGGTCATGTCCAAAGTCGATGTGGACGAGGATACGCTGCAGAAAATCGCCGCGGAGACGGCCGGGCAATTCTATCGCGCCACCGACACCGACTCGCTCAAACACATCTACTCCCAAATCAACACTCTCGAAAAAAGCACGCAGACCGTCCACAAGTTCGAGCGTTATCAGGATCTGTACGTTTGGGCCTTGTTTCCCGCGCTCGGCGTGCTTGGCCTCGCCGTGGGGTTGGAGCAAACGCGCTACCGGAGGTTGCCGTGACCCGAAGCCAATTCAATTCAACTCACACTCAATAGGACTATTATGAAATTCTCTGAACCTTTCTGGTTGCTGGCCGGGTTGGCCGCATGCGGCACACTCGTCTGGGCGTGGAGGCGTTACGATGCCCGCCAGCGCGTGGCGCTCGCCAACTTCGCTTCGTCGCACCTGCTGGCGCAACTCACCGCGTCGTTCTCCGCCGCCAAAAGAAACTGGAAACGCGGGTTGTTTCTCGCCGCCGTCGGCTGTCTCTTCGTCGCGCTCGCGCGGCCGCAAGCCGGTTTCCGCTGGGAGGAAGTCAAGCGGCGCGGCATCGAAGTCGTCTTTGCCGTTGACACCTCGCGCAGCATGTTGACGCCCGATGTCAAGCCTGATCGTCTCACCCGCGCCAAACTGGCGGTGGATGATTTCGTGAGCCACCTCAACGGCGACGGCGCAGGCCTGATCGCCTTCGCGGGCAACGCCTTCCTGCAATGCCCCATCACCATTGATTACGACGCGTTCCACGAATCGCTCCAGGCGCTTGACACCACCATCATTCCTCGCGGCGGCACGGATATCGCCAGCGCCATTCGCGAGGCGCAGGCCGCTCTGCAAAACCACCCGAGCACTGACAAAATCCTCGTCCTGCTTACCGACGGCGAGGACCTGGAAGGCAACGATCTCGCTGCGGCGAAAGCGGCGGCGAAGGACGGCCTGAAGATTTACACGGTCGGCGTCGGCACGGCCAATGGCGACTTGATTCCAATCCCGGCGGAACAGGGCGGCGGTTTCGTGAAAGACGAGTCCGGCCAGTTCGTGAAGTCGCACCTCGACGAAGCGGGCTTGAAGGCAATAGCCGAGGCGACCGGCGGACTTTACGCCCCCCTCGGCGCGCAAGGCCAGGGACTGGAAAGCATCTACCAGCAAGCTCTCGCGCCATTGGCCAAACATGATCTAGCGTCGCGAAAGCAGAAGGTTTACACGGAAAGATTTCAGTGGCCTCTGGCAGCCTCACTCGCGTTGCTGCTCACCAGCATGCTTTTCGGCACGCGGCGGCGCGTGGCGCGGAAAAATGAAGCGCCGGCGCCGGAAATGGTGCGGACGCCGTTCATGGCGCACAGCGCGGCGGTGACGCTGGGCGTGCTGCTGTTCAGCCCGTTCCATCAAGCGCAAGCCTCGCCCGCAGCCGCCGAGAAGGCCTACCAAAAGGGAGACTTTACAACGGCTGAACGCGAGTACGCCGCCGCCGCGCAACACAATACGAATACCCCGGATTTAGAATTCAACGCCGGCACGGCGGCTTACAAGGCGGGCCAATTCCCGCAGGCGGCCGAGGCGTTTCAGAAATCACTCGGAAGCGAACCATCAGCCGACGCCAAGCGCCTGGCCGCGCAGGAGGACGCCTATTACAACCTCGGCGATACGCTCTATCGCACCGGGCAGAAGACCGAGCAGAGTCAGCCACAGCAAACCATCCAGAGCTGGGAGCAGTCCGTGAAAACGTACGACGCCGCACTACAACTCCGCGCCAATGACGCCGACGCCAAATACAACCGCGACTTCGTGAAGCACAAGCTGGATGAATTGAAGAAGAAACAGGAACAGCAGAAGAAAGATCAACAGAAGAAAGACGAACAAAAACAAAAACAGGATCAAAAGGACAAGGATCAGAAGAACCAGTCCGGCCAGAAGCCTGACCAGAAGGATCAGCAGAATAAAGATCAGAAACCGGATGAAAAGAATCAATCTGGTCAAAACTCCCAGCCGAAGGACCAGGATAACAAAGATCAGAAATCCGGCGCCAATCCCAAGCCCGACCAACAAAAGGATCAGCAACAAGCCAACAACGGCTCAAAACCGGACCAGCAAAAGCAGCCTGATCAGGCGGGGCAGCAGCCCAAGCCCGCCAGTGGCCAACCGCAAGGCAACAATCAAGCTCAAGCCGGCGCGGATCAGCGCAAGGACCAAGCCGCACAGGCGGCCGACTCGCAATGCGAGCCTGGCCAGATGAGCAAACAGGAAGCGCGCTCTCTCCTCGACTCGCTCAAGGGTGAAGAACGCCGGCTTCCCGCCGCCCCTGTCGCGCGCAACAGCACCAATGAACTGCGAACCGATCAACCCATCAAGGATTGGTANNTTGGTAATATGAAAACGAACTTAGCTCATTTCCGTCCGATGGCCGCCGCTATCGCTGCCGTCATGGTCTTCGCCAGCGCCGCGTTCGCAGCGCCACCCGCCGTGACGACACAACTCGAGCCGGGGGAGATCGCGCTCGGCCAAGCAGCACAGCTTACGATCACGGCTTCTGGCGACGGCAGTGACGCCGTATCGCCGCCTGCCGTGCCGGGACTGGAGTTCGTGTCCGTCGGCCAGTCGAGCCAGATGGAGTCCATCAACGGCGTCACCAGTTCGTCCACCTCGGAAACTTACGAAGTGATTCCGCAACACGCGGGCAAATTCACGATCCCCGCCCTAAGCCGCGGTTCGCAGGCGCTGGTCTTGTACGTCCGAGGCAGTGGCGCGGCAGCGGGCAACAATTCCGGCGTCTCCAGCCTGCCGCCGCCGGCTGCAAGCGGATTGTCCGCCGGGCCAACGAGCTTGACGAAAGACGGGACAGCGTTCGTGCGGCTGCTTTTGCCGAAGCGTGAATTATACGTGGGAGAGATCGTGCCGGTGGACATTCAGGTCGGCATGCACGCCGGTTTGGTCGCGTCCATCAACGGTTTGCCCACGCTCAACGGCGACGCCTTCATGTTGAACAAACTATCCTCAAAACCGGAGCAGGCGCAGGAAATTATTGACGGACAGGCCTACAGCGTAGTGACCTGGCACAGCGCGCTGACGGTGGTGAAACCGGGCGACTTT
>PLIU01000259.1 GCA_003140095.1 Verrucomicrobiales bacterium
TGAAGAATTATGTCTTACGCCCGCCGCCACAAGTTGGCATCGGTCAGGTAGTCCTGGTGTCCTGTGTCGTGTCCGGTGGTCGAGGTAGGGACGCGGGTTGTCCCGTGCCCCCCTGACAGACGAGCGTTGCTCCGGTGCCGGTGAAGGGGCTGCCCGGGTTGATCCGCCGACTTGCCAAAAGCAACCCGTCCAAACATTGCAACGATGGCAATGAATTTTCTAGCCTCCTCACAGGCCGAGCCGCTCGACGCGGCAGGCGGACTCTCGCAACGCTTCCTGCGCTCTTTCATGGCGCAGGTCGAAGACTGGTATGATGTTTGCCGCCGACTCAGTCTCTGGGAGGATCGCCGTTTGATCGATGAGCCGAGCACGGAAGACTTCAGTGAGCATGCGCGCATCTTGGAGGAGTTGGAGAGAACGGGTCGGTGGGTCGCGTTGGTGACGCAGAACGAGGATTTTCCCGATGCGGCCACCGCCGAGCTTGTGGCGATGACGCTCAAAGACATTGCGGACCGGCGCGCCCTCTGGCACAGAACTATGACGCCGGAGCAGCGGGAGAAAGTTCTGTCAAGCATGGCGCTCCAGGAACTCCTTCACGCCTTTTTGCTGCGGTTTAGCGCCTCCGTGAACCAGTCCGTCGCTTGCGGTTTGCCCTGTTGAACGCGCGCTTGCGGTCGGCTGGGGCCGGACGACGTCTTGCCGGGCGCGGCCGCGCCGGGGATTGGCGCCGCTTTCATCGAGAGGGCAATGCGTTTTCTGGGCAAGTCCACCTCCGTCACCGTGACCATGACTTTCTGCTGTACCTTGACCACCTCCGCCGGATCTTTGACGAAACGGTCGCTCAACTGGCTGACGTGGACCAGTCCATCTTGGTGGACGCCGATGTCCACAAAGGCCCCGAAGGCCGTCACGTTGGTGACGATGCCCGGCAGCTTCATGCCCGGTTTTAAATCCTCCATTTTCTCCACGCCAGCCTGGAAGGCGAACACTTCAAATTGCTGGCGCGGGTCACGGCCTGGCTTGGCCAGTTCCACCAGGATGTCGTTGAGGGTCGGCAAGCCGACGTCGGTTGTGACATATTTTGGGAGTTGGATTTTCTGCCGTCGTCCCGCATCCCGCATCAGGTCAAGGACGGAACAACTCACGTCCCGGGCCATCCGGTCCACGATGGGATAACTCTCTGGATGCACCGCGCTGGCATCCAGCGGATGCGCGCCGTCGCGGATGCGCAAAAACCCGGCCGCCTGCTCGAACGCTTTTGGCCCCAACCGCGGGACTTCCTTTAATCCAGCGCGGGACTGGAATGGGCCGTGTTCGTTCCGGTAGGCCACAATGTTTTCCGCGAGGGCCGGGCCGAGGCCGGAGACGTATGCCAGCAACTGCTTGCTGGCGGTGTTGAGTTTCACGCCCACGCCGTTGACGCAACTCATCACGACATCGTCAAGGGTCCGTTTGAGGGCGAGCTGATCCACGTCATGTTGATATTGGCCCACGCCAATGGATTTCGGATCGAGCTTCACCAACTCCGCCAGCGGATCCATGAGCCGGCGGCCGATGGACACCGCTCCGCGCACGGTCAGGTCGTGGTTGGGAAATTCTTCGCGCGCGACCTCCGAGGCCGAGTAAATGGAAGCGCCGCTCTCGTTGACCATGACCACGGGAATGGAGGAAGGCAGTTTGAGCGCCTTGACGAAAGCCTCGGTTTCGCGGCTGGCCGTGCCATTGCCGATGGCAATCGCTTCAATCTGAAATTTGCGGATCATGCCGAGCAACGCCTCGGCCGCTTCACGCGCCTCGCCCGGCGAAGCGGCCGTCGGGTAAATGACGTCGTTGTGCAGCAGCTTGCCTTGTCGGTCCAGGCAGACGACTTTGCAGCCGGTGCGGAACCCCGGATCGATCGCCAGCACGTTCTTGCGGCCCAGTGAGGAAGACAACAATAATTCGCGCAGGTTTTCCGAAAACACTCGAATCGCTTCCGTGTCGGCGCGTTTCTTGGATTCAACCCGCATCTCCACTTCCATCGCCTGGCCGAGCAAACGCTTGTAACTTTCCTGCACCGCCAGACGCACCTGTTCGGCGGCGGCGCCTTTGCCGCTGACAAAAAGTGGTTCGATCAATGCCAACACCTCCTCCTCGGGCGGTTGGATGCGCATGATGAGCAGCCCTTCGCCTTCGCCACGACGAATGGCCAGCATCCGATGGCTGGGGATTTTGGCGAGCGGTTCACTCCAGTTGAAGTAGTCCTTGAACTTCGCGGCCGCCTCCTCTTTCTCGAACGCAACTTTCGATTTCACCGCGGCCTTGCTCCAGAACAACTCGCGCAGCTTGGCGCGTGCCTGGGCATCGTCGCTGACGCGCTCGGCCAGAATGTCGCGCGCGCCCGCCAGGGCGGCAGCCACATCCGCCACGCCCTTTTCCGCGTTCACGTAAGCGTGGGCCTCCGTCTCCGGGTTCGCTGTGGATTGTTGACTGAAGAGCAGGTCCGCCAGCGGTTCCAGCCCAAGCTCTTTGGCGATGGTGGCGCGAGTGCGGCGTTTGGGCCGGTAAGGTTGAAAAACATCCTCCAGCACGGTGAGCGTCTCGGCCGCGGCGACGGCGGACTTAAGTTCGTCGGTGAGCAGATTGCGCTCGGTCAGAGATTTCAGGATTGCCTCCCGGCGCTGATCCAATTCCGCCAGGCTCAAGAGCCGTTCGCGAATGCTGGTGATGGCCACTTCATCCAACGATCCGGTCGCTTCCTTGCGATAACGGGCGATAAACGGAACGGTGGCGCCTTCGGCGAAGAGTTTGGCCGTGGCGGTGACTTGCCTCGGTTGAACTTTGAGTTCGCCCGCAATCTTAAAAATATGTGCTTCGTTCATTTCGACCTGCGCCAGCGGTGTATCGCAACATCATAGGAGTGTAAAATCAAAATAACCGCGCGGCAACCTGAGGGACGGGCTGAAAAGCCGCAAAGGATGTAGGCCCCGCCCGAAATTCATTCTGCCGGAATTTCCAGAGGCCACGCCGGAATCTCCGCCTCATTTGACTTCCTCGATCTGGAAATACTCCGTGGAAATCTTGTTGGTGAGGATAAGTTGCAAGCCAAGATCTTCCAGGAATCGCCGTTGTTGGCGTTTAAGGAGTGATCCCGAGAAAATCCCAGGCTGGAATTGGGCAAAGGGAGCCAAATCAATGTCGAACTTCCCGGTCAACCCCGTTTCATTGATGATATAACCCCCCAAACCCCCTTGCACCAAGCTGATAAACTCATCAATGCTCATGCCGGACGCGGCGTTCGGAGCGCCGCCGACGACCGGCGGGGCGGGTTTCAAGCCCGGAGCGCCATCATGATCGAACTTAAGCACAAAATAGAGCACCAAAATGTTGGTGCGCGTGCCAGCATAACCAAACTTTTGCTTGACCAAATCCCCCAGGGCGGCCCGCGATCCGGTCGGCAGATTGGCGATAAAATCGTATCTTCCAACCGGCATGCCCGCCGGGTTGAGTACGCGCATCCCTCCCTGCATTGGGTAGTACGCGCCTTGCAGCCCGTTGGCCAAAAGCAAAATCTGCTCGACTGAGACGCCAATGCCCATCAGTTGAGCGCTCTCAAAGTTGGTGTCCGTCTCCAACCAACGCGTGTCCGGGAGATCTGCGCTTCCTTTTGGAATACTTTTTGGAATAAGCCTGATATCTTTCACTATCCCGTCGCGTCCGCAGGTGACCATCGCCGTGACGTTAGAGGCAAGTTCCGCATTGGAAATCCAGGATGCAACTTTCATGTGCGTTCCCGGAGCAACGGAGACATGGGTGGTTTTTCCAGTGATATCGGTCACGGTGAAGTTAGAGGCCACCATGATCGGGCCGAGCTGACTTGGCCGGAGCGGAGCATGCGGTGGATCTTGCGGGTTGCCCCGGTTCGATTCTAGATCCACTCTGACCATAAAGCCCTCTTCTTGCCGTGGTTTTTGCGGATCGCCATACGAGCCGATGTTCCTGCCGAGGCCGGCGTCAGAAAACGCCTTTTTATTGGGCGAAAATTTTGAACGCACGATCGTCACCTGCGGCGGCACGGCCTTCAGCGTGTCACCGGTAAAATCAAGGGTTTCCCATATGGCGGCTTTGCGCGGGATTTTATCATCGTGGACCCGCTTGACGGCAAGGGAAATCAGCATGATCGCCACCATCGCCGCCAACACTGCGCCGACCGCCCAACACCGCGCCGGCAAGCTCCCGCTGCCCGACCCGCCGGAGATGAGGCGGATGCGCTTCAGCAAGGAACCTCCATCCGCGCCCAGCGCCAGCAACGGACGCCCAACACGGAGTTCCTCCAGCGTGGTCAATGCTTCCGCGTACACCAAACGATTACCGCAAAGCTGAACTGCGGTTTCGTCACAGCAAATTTCCCGCTCCGCGCGCACACAACTGGAAACCCACCACACCGCCGGATGATAAAAAAGCAGCGCCTCCAATGCGTTTTGCAGCAGGTTCACCAGATAATCGTGACGGCGGACATGGGCCAGTTCATGGGCGAGAATGCACTCCAATTGCCCGGTCGTCAGCCCCGTCAAACTGGCCGCAGGCAACAAAATGATCGGACGGAGCCAGCCTAAAACGGTTGGCACTTCCACCAAGGCGGACTTGACCAGGCCAACGGGGCGGCTGATTTGCAGCGCGGCCTTGAGACGGAGGAGTCGTGTGATCCATGGCTGGCCGAGCGGTTCGTTGCCCCGGCGCTTCAAGCGCGCGATATGCAGCGAACCAAAAAGGAGCCGAAGCGCAAATGCTGAAACTCCAAGCAGCCACACAAATACTAAGGCGGGGAGGAACTTCTCGATATGCAGGGCAGGGGCGGCAGAGGAACTACGTTGTTCGTCCTGGACATTCGATATCAACGGGCCGGCGGTTTCGGCACGCACGGGCGGGATGGCCGGAGTCGAGTGTGCTTCGCTCGCCGAGAGCGTCACTGGCATCGGGTGCTCCACTCCCAAGGAAATGAACGTGATCACGGGCGCGGCCAGCATCAGCAGCAACGCCAGGCAAGCTGTCCCATAGCGCGCGTTGCTGTACCGCTTGGGCAGGATTATTTGCGCGACAGAAAACACGCCGCCCACCACCGCCCCTTGCCAAAGAAAATGCAACAACGTCCAACCGAGCCGGTGAACGAGCGGGTGCCCGCCCCACTGGATGAATTCATTCATTGGCCGCCTTTCTCCATCTCATCGAGCAACTGACGGATTTCGGCCAGTTCCGCCGGGGATGACTTTTTGGTTGCAAGCGCTTGCAGCACCAAACGGTGCGCCGAGCCGTGGAACACACGATCCAGGAGGTCACGCAGGTACCGCCGTTGCGCCTCGCTCTGCGCTAGCGCCGCCTGAAAAACGTGGGTTTTCTGAGTTACATCCCGCGTCACCAGCCCTTTTTCGGCCATGATTTGCAGCATCTTCAACACGGTCGTATAGCCCGTTTCCCGCGTCTCGTTGAATTCGGAATAAACTTCCCTTACCGTGCGTGGGCCGCGCCGCCAAAGGACGCTGAGAATGGCCAGTTCGCCCTCGGTGGGTTTGGGCAGTTTGCGCTTTGCCATAATGGATTCAGTCAATTTTTATCGTTTCATCCCACACTATGCACGAAATTATTCGTAATGTCAACGAAATTATTCGTAGGCGAAGCTTTTACATCCGTCCATCTGAACTGCGGCGGTCGGCCGTTGCCGCAGGCATGCGGGGCGCGGATAATCATTTTGTGTTTCAAAAGATTAACTGGCCCTCTTATGATCAACCTTAGAGGCTTATGCCGCGTCGTTTGCATGAATAAATCCGGTCAATCCACGACACTCCAGCGCGCCCTGGCCGCCATGGTGATGGCCGTCTTCAGTTTGGCTGGGAATGCTGGCGTCTGCCCATTGGATACCACACAATTGCTTTCTGCCGAGCAGGATTGGGGCGCGCTCGGCGTGGACAAGAGCGTGGAGGGGAACCCGCTTAGCCTTGGGGGCAAACGCTATGCTCACGGTTTTGGCACTCATGCCAACTCTGAATTGGTCTATAAGCTGGATGGCAATTATGAGCGTTTCGAAGCTTTGGTTGGAGTGGACGACGAAATGCGGTCCTTCGGCAAAAGCAGTGTCATCTTCAAAGTGCTGGGGGACGATCGGGAATTGTTCAACAGCGGAGTGATGCGCAACGACACGCCGCCGCGCCACGTGAGCGTTCCGGTATCCGAGGTTGAGGATTTGCGCCTTGTTGTAACCGATGCAGGCGACGGAATTAGCGGCGATCATGCCGATTGGGTGGAGCCGCTGCTCTCTCGGTCGAATGGAATCCAGAACGCCAAGGCGAACCCGCCCAAAGCGGCTTACGAGGTAAGCGTGCCGGGTTTGCAAGTGCGCCTCTCTGCGAATGGGGAGGTGGTGAGCCTGGGGTTTGGCCGAACTCACAAGGAACGAATGGTTCGCGCTGACACCCAAATTCTCGGTTGTCATGCAAAAGGCAACGTTCATGCGACAAAACTGCCCGGCGGCGGAATGGAATTCGCGCGCACGCTCACCAACATGGAACAACGGACAATCCTCTTAGATGAGCGTTTTACGCCAGCCCTCGGTAATGTTCATTGGGAGGTGGAGGTTCGCAATACCTCCAGTGAATGGTCTGCTCCCGTGATCACTACTCTGAAATGGCCGAACACGCGCGAGGCAAAGATTTGGTCCGCTTGGCAGGATCCTTTGAATCTCCCATCCAGCGCCGCCGCGGGAGATGCTGAAATGCAATGGAACGATCCGCTGATTGCGCGGCCATTTAGCAATGGGAATTGGAATTACGGCGAACCGCTCGGCGGCGGTTACACGAGAGGTGATATGATCACGTTGCCCATGGTCACCGTGCTGGCGGAGAACGATGACCTTGGCCTAAGCCTGGTGCAGTCGCCCGAGGACCCTCTGGTCGCGATGAAACTGATGACCACGGCCGCAGGGCGAATCAGTCTGATACGCTCGGGACAGCGTTTCAGCAGCGACCACACGACGCGCTGGGCCATGGATTTGATTGTGCATCGCGGCGATTGGCGGCCCGGCCTGGCATGGATGAGCAAACGGTATTCGAGCTTCTTTGAACCGCCCAACCCGCACGTGCAGGCCATGGCCGGCACCGCCGCCTATACGGGTGAGGAGAAGCCGGTGGATGTGGAACGGTTGAAACGGATGGCCTTCCGGGTTCTCTGGAAACTGAGCGATGATTACGCTTACATGGGCATGTTCCTGCCGCCGCTCACCAATGTGGACGCGCATTGGGAACGCACCAGCGATCAAGGCGACCCTCCTGGTTACAAGCCTCAGTGGACCAGTTTCCGGCGTCTCAACGATTTTGCCAGATACCTCGGTGAGAACGGCTTTTATCTTTTGGATTACTTCAATACCACGGAATTTGGCAAGTCCATGACTAACGTGGAGGTGTCGATTGGCGACGCGCAAAATCCAGACCTCTGGAAAAACCCAAGCGCCTATCTAAAAGCTCGAATGCCGGACGCAGCGCTCAAACCGGTGACCGAGGCCTGGCAAGGCGGGTGGGCCGTTGATCCGGGCGATCCCTCTTATATGAATTACCTGCTGGAGCAGGCCAGACGCCATCTGGTCATGGTTCCAGACAGCGTGGGCCTTTGCATAGATCGGGCCGACTACCTGTGCAAATTCAATATGAATGCTGATGATGGAGTAAGCTGGCACAATGGCCAACGCGCGCGATCGTTGGTGCAATCGTGGCGCACCCTCATGGAGCGGCTTGGACCCATGATGCATGAAAATGGCAAAGTTATCTTCTGCAACCTCATGGATGCGCGGCTTGATTTGATGCGGCAACTTGATGGAGTTTACGACGAGTTCGGCAATGTCCCCGCGGTTCTTAATGGCGCCGCGCTTATGTGCCTGCACAAGCCCCTCCTGACATGGACGAGCAACGACGATCCACTGAGCGATGCTTTTTTTCAGAGACTTTTGTATTTGGGGGCGTTTCCGACGGCGCCGTATCCACTGAACAACCATTGCATCCAGCCGTCGCCCGAACGGGATCGATGGTATCTGGACTACGGCCCGCTTTTCGACCTGCTGCGAGGGAAGAATTGGGTGTTGGAGCCTCATTGTGTTGAAGTTGTAGGGGGAGCAGCGAAGGCCAACTTATTCCAGGTGCCCGGCGGATGGGTTGCGCCCGTGACCTTCGGCGGCGCCAACAAAATGGTTACTCTGAAGATTCGCAACGTATCGGGGATCAAGAAGAGCACTGTTTGCCAAATAATTCATCCCGGTTCGAGCTCTCCGGTCCCAGCCCGGCTCTCACGGACCGTCGAAGACTTGGAAGTTCAAGTTCCCCTGCAACGTGGTTGCGCGATGGTAAGGCTGACAGCGCCGGAGTAACGTGCTGGAGCTGCGGCGCCGATTAAACAACAGGCTGGTCATGAGAAGCCGAGGTTTGACTTGCAGCTGAAATCAGAATTTCTGTCCGGTTTCAGTCAAGGGCGACATATACTATTAGATGAGTCCTAATATGTATGGGTGATTTCACGCTCTTGCAGGCCTACGCCAAGCGCCGCTCGGAAGACGCGTTTGTCGAACTGGTGAACCGGCACATTCACCTTGTGTACTCCGCCGCTCTGCGCCAGATGCGAGATCCGCACGCGGCGGCGGAAGTCGCCCAAACTGTCTTTATTATTCTGGCCCGGAAGGCTCAAACAATCCGGGAAGGCACCATCCTCGCCGGTTGGCTGCTGCGCACCACCCGCTACACCGCGGCCAACGCCCGCCGGCGCGAACAGCGCCGCCAAAACACGGAGCACCAAGCAATGGACAACCTCTACGCCACTGAGACCGGAACTGATTGGAACGAAATCGCTCCATTGCTGGACGAAGCCCTGGTCGCGCTTGGCGAACCGGACCGCAACGCTGTCGCCCTCCGCTTTTTCGAGCAGAAGAGCTACAAAGAAATCGGCGCGGCGCTCTCCCTGTCGGAGGATAACGCGCGCAAACGGGTATCGCGGGCACTGGAAAGGCTGCGGACATTCCTCAGCCGGCGCGGCAAACTCCTGCCCTCAGCGGTATTGGCTGGAGCCATGACCTCTCACGCCGTCAAAGCCTCGCCGCCGGAGTTGGCGGGTGCGGCCGCCGTCATGGCCCTCTCAAAGGCGTCTGTCGCACCCGCCGCTCTGCCGCTATTGGCGCGCGGAACGCTGGAAACGCTGAAATGGATGCAATGGAAAACCGCAGCCATTTCTGCCTCGGTGGCGGGATTGGCGTTGGGCGTGGTGGTTTTTATGGGCCATCACTACAACTCGGAAGAAATGGTTCCGCCGGGTCCGAAACCTGTCATGGCGGAGGTTCCTGCCTCAAATGAGAAATCGGCGACAACCAGGAATCCGGCTGTCGATGTTCCTGCAGCTCAGGAGACGGCATCAACAAACGGACACGACGCACGCAAGCTGCTGTTCTCAGTGGTGGATTCGGAAACTGGAAAGCCGGTGGCCAATGCCCGGCTGACCTTGACTTGGGTAACTGATTTTCCACGCCGCCTGACCAACACGTTCACGACCGATCAACGGGGGAAAAGCATGGTTTCCATTGATCTGACTCCCGTCGCGCATTGGAGTTCGCGCATTGAAGTCTTCAAGGATGGCTATATCCCCAAATACGTCAGTTGGTCGGAAACGCAAGGAGACGCCATCGGAGACATCGCACTGGAGTATAAAACAAAACTTGCACCCGGAATGGACATTGGTGGGTCGGTCGTAAATGAGCAGGGCGAACCCATCCCGGGTGTGCGCGTGATTTTTAGCGTCATGGGACCCGCTCCAGGCGTGTCGCATGACCGGGAACGCCTCACCATGATGTGGCATTACCATACTGAGGTTACGGATGCCCAAGGGCGTTGGCATTGCAACCATGTCCCCTCTCAATTTGGCATGATCACTTACCAACTTTCCCACCCAGACTACGCGCCAGTAAACTTTGGGGCGGCGGCAGCCGGGGCAACTGCGCACGGCGGCATGATTTATGTGGCCGAGGCAGACTTGCGCAAGGACTCCGCTGTCTTTGTTCTCAAGCGCGGGCTTGTGGTGACTGGCGTGGTGGTCGATGAGTCGGGAAAGCCGGTGGCCAATGCGAAGGCGACGGAAAACCGTCAATGGCGTGAGGCCTCCGCGAACCAGTTAACGGATTCCGATGGGCGTTTCCGATTGGCCAATCTGCCGGATCAGGAGTTGACCCTGTCAATCCAGGCTGAAGGCTTTGCGCCGATGGACACGGCGCTCCATCCTTCGGAAAAGGCAGAAGCGTTACGCCTTCCACTATCCAAAGGAGGGACTCTCAAAGGCCGAGTCGTGGATGAAGCAGGCAATCCCATTGCCAAAGCGCGCCTTCGTGTTGGACCGGGTGAATCTAATCCTCGATTTGAATGGAAAACCGCGACCGACGAGCAAGGCCGATTCGAATGGTTGTCAGCGCCGATGCCACGAGAGACTTATATGGTTGAAGCTGCTGGATACGAAGGCCAAACCCACTTGGAGCTTGACGCTGACGGCAGCGAGCATCTGGTAACGCTGCGCCGCAATGCCGCATTGGCATCCTTCCGCATATCGGGCACTGTGGTGGATGCTGCAAGTGGCCGGCCGATCAAGGTTTTTCAGGTGCTGCTGGCAAGGACCGAGAGCGGGCAGTCGTCTTCCGGCCACACCAATTTCTCCACCCTTGCGCCTAAATTGCAAACGACCGGGAAAGATGGAAAATTTTCCTTCCAAACCAGCGGTTCCGCAGTAAGCAACCTCCTTGAAGTCCGGGCCGACGGCTGCTGGCCAGAGCAGTCGATCCGCGCGGGGTCCATTACCGCTGATGGCGAGTTTGACTTTGAACTCAAACCGGCGGCGGACATCGCCGGCACGGTGAAA
The DNA here is from genome assembly GCA_003140095.1 of Verrucomicrobiales bacterium. GTDB lineage: Bacteria > Verrucomicrobiota > Verrucomicrobiia > Limisphaerales > Palsa-1400 > Palsa-1400. Next base: position 10,906 of record PLIU01000259.1, read on the forward strand.
CTGCCCGACGGCACCGCGGCTGTGGGAGCCGTCGTGATGCTCTGCACACAAGAGGCTCAACCCCAAATGACGTTGCCCGCCCAGTTTGATTTGACACATTCTAGCTACATGAAGCGCGCCGAAACCGACGCCACCGGCCGGTTTTCCTTCAAGCCACAACTGGGTGTTGAAAAAATCAGGGTGGCGCACAACGCGGGTTACGCCGAGGCTTCACTTCAGGACCTCACAGCGTCACCCACCATCGTCTTGCAGCCTTGGGGCCGCGTCGAGGGAACGTTGAGGATCGGCGGCGAGCCGGGTATTGGTCAGAAAATCGAACTCAGCAATTGGTATTGGCGCTTCGGGACGAATCCTTGCCTTCAACTCCACATGGAATCGCAAACTGATGCGAATGGGCGCTTTGTGTTTGAAGGAGTGCCTCCCGGAGAACGCGAAATCTGGCACAGCATAAACCTGAGGCCGGACAAGACGGGCCCGTCATTTAGTGACGGGGTGGTAATCAAAACCGGGAGCGGGACGGCAATGATGATGCGGCCATGGGCCGGTCCGAGCCAGAACATGCTGGTTCAAGTGCAGCCGGGTCAGACCACGGAAGTCACATTAGGCGGAACTGGACGAACCGTTGTGGGAAGAGTCCACGCGAACGACCCATCGCAACCCATCAATTGGCAGATGTATCCATACACGATTTCCTCCAAGGTTTCCAGGCCGGACGCTCCACAGCGCAAAGACTTCGCGTCCGATGCGGAGTATGCCACAGCCGAAGATGGGTGGATAGCGGGGGAACAAAAGTTCTGGTTATCGGAGGCGGGCCGCGAAGCGCAGCGCAACTCACGGCGGTATCTTGTCGTTTTTGCAACCGATGGCAGCTTCAGAATAGACGACGTATCCCCTGGGACATATTGGTTCAACATTTGTGTTCCCGATCCAAGCGCGCCGGACGCCCCATTTGGAGGCAAAATCATTGGCTCCGTGCAGAAGGAAATCATCGTCCCGGAGGCAGGCACGGGCAATGAATCATCTCCTGTGGATGTGGGGGTCTTTGAATTGGTCCCATCCAAACTGTGAAAACAGCTCACGCAGAGGCCCTTCAAATAAGCTGATCTCGCCACACCGACAACTAAATTGTGCGCTTTATTCATTGGGCGGGTGTTATGTTGTACGATGATGACCAATGAATTGCTCCAACGTTACGCGGTGGATGGCTCCGAATCGGCCTTTACGGAACTGGTTCGCCAGCACATCGATTTAGTTTATTCCGCGGCCTTGCGACAGGTCAACGGCGATGCTGGCGCCGCCCAGGACATCACGCAAGCGGTGTTCACCGACCTCGCCCGCAAAGCGTCCCGTCTTGCCGCCCACTCTTCGCTGAGCGGTTGGCTTTATACCAGCGCTCGCTTTCAGGCCGCCAAATCCCGCCGGGCCGAGCAGCGCCGCCACGTCCGCGAACAGGAATCCCACGCCATGAACCAATTGCTTCAAACCAGCGACACAGGAGACGCCTGGCACGACATGCGTCCCGTGCTGGATGACGTGATGCACGAACTCAATGACGCCGACCGCGAAGCCGTGTTGCTACGGTATTTTGAACACAAACCCCTGGCAGAAATCGGGGCTCGGCTCGGCTTGTCTGAGAATGCGGCAAGAATGCGGGTCGATCGTGCTTTGGAGAAGCTGCGCACGAAACTCTCCAAGCGAGGCGCTGCCTCCACCGCGGCTGCCCTGGCGCTGGCCCTCACTGAGCGTGCCGTGAGCGCGGCACCCGCCACATTGGTTGCGGAAGTCAGCCGGTCTGCCCTGGTGACAATGGCTGTCGGTGGCGGTATCGCCTCCGGCCTTTCTAAATTCCTGGCACCCACGGCGTTGAAGTGGTTGGCCGGAGCCGGCGCGTTGGCCAGCCTCAGTCTGGCGATCTGGATCCACCATGTTCAACGTGCTGAAGCGCCGGCATCCATTGCCAGCCAAACACCGGCGACAAACGCAGCTCCTCCAACGACGCTTCCGGCGGCCGCATTACCCATTTCTGCCGAGCCGTCGCTCGATACCACCAACAAGCTGACCCTCCACATCGTGACTGCCGACAGCGGCAAGCCTATTCCGAGCGTGGATTTGGCTTACTTGCTCTGGGAAGGCGGTGCGGCGCATCACAACCAACTGCTTCATGCGAATAGGTTTGGCATCTGCGAAGTTCCGGTGCCGCGCAGCACGGTCACTCGACTTACCCTTGTCAGCCAACGGGATGGATTCGCGGACACTCGCTTGCAGTGGCACGCGGATCAGGGTGAAACGATTCCGGAAGAATATACCTTGCGTCTCCCGCGCTCGGTGCCCCTTGGTGGCTCGGTCGTCGATGCCGATGGCAACCCGGTTGCCGGCGCCAAAATTGGTTTCAATAACCGCACCAATCCTTCCACCGTTCCAGATCCCGCTTCCGATTTGCAAAATGACACTTCGGATTTTGGATGGCCATTCTACATTGAAACGACTTCCGATTCGGCTGGCCGTTGGCAGATCAATCGGATTGCCAAGGAAGCCCACCACACCCTTGAAGGCGGCGCGAATCATCCAGAATACCTCGGTGATCCCGTTTCCGTCGGCAACAATCCGGAGGCGGAGAAACAATTGGTCGCCGGCACTTATGTCTTTCATTTGGGCCGCGCCGTCGAGGTTCACGGCGATGTGACCGATCTGTCCGGAACGCCGCTTTCGGATGCCAGCGTCAAAGTCGGCTTAGATCTTATCCTTAAATAACATT
>PLIU01000161.1 GCA_003140095.1 Verrucomicrobiales bacterium
CATTCACGCTGAACCGGTACAGTATTTCTCACGCAGGAGCCCGACAATGTCACGATGGTTAACGAAAACGGGAAGCAAACAGCCGTGTCGAGGCAACCAGTGCCAGAGCTTACGATTCAACTTTCCTCCGATGACGCCAAGAAATTCGCGGAATTGACGGAAAGGGCGGTTGGCAGCCGGTTGCTCATGATGCTTGGCGAGCGGCCTCTGATCGCACCATTGGTGCGTTTTCTGATACAGGGAGGGTGTATGTCGATTGACGATACAAATGTGACTGAGTTGAAAAAGATGGAGCACGACCTCAAGAAGCTTATTCGGTAGCGTGCTGGCGCGTTTTGAGGATTGAGCCGAAACCGACGCCTGTGGCTGACAAAGAGCAAATTAGATGGCCGCACAGGACCTGAAAGGGTTACATTTGCAGTAAGAATTTATGAACAGCAAGCAGGACAGCATTCTTCGCGGGTTCAGATGCACGCAATATCTTGCGCACGAGGAGCGGTGCCGGCTGCTCTACGGCCCTTATGAACCGCCTTTGGTTAAACGCGGATTTCTGGTGGACGCGATCCGCGGCAAAGTCAGGTTTAGCCGCTTTACCAACACGCCAATACCGTGGCCGAAATTCCAAAATCAAAGCAAAGGCGGAAGCGGCGGCATTGTTTTATGCGGGGACTTAATTAGGGCGCTCACCGATGAATCGGGTCCCGCGGTCGCTTATCATTGGGGAGTTTGTCAGGGCACGGTCCGCACCTGGCGGCGCGCGCTGGAACTCAAGGGACGGAACGCGGGTTCGCATAGGCTGATCGAGAAGGGCGTGGCATTGGCGCGACGTCCGGAAAGCCAGGCCAAGCACTCCGCGGCCATGCGGGCCAAAGCACTCTCCCCGACGCATAGGAGCCATCTCTTCGCTGCGATAAAAGTGTGGCGGAAAGAACGATTTGAAGCCCGCCGCAACGTTATGGGAGGACCGGGCGATTTCCGAAGGCGACCAAATTGGACCCGTGGATACCGGAGGAAGAAAAACTGCTTACGAAATACTCGACGGCCGATCTGGCGCCCATTATCAGGCGAACACCCAAAAGTATCCAGGCACGGAGACTTTTTTTGGGTATTCGGAAATACCGGCGACGTGCTTCAGCGAGGGAAGGAATTGGAGACTAAGATCCTTGGGACCGACACGGATCGAGTCACAGCCAAGCGGCTTGACCGTTCTGTGTCGTCGGTGACACACAAGCGCCGAGCCTTGGGAATCAGATGTTTCTCCCGACAGCGTGGCGCCGGGAACGAGGACCGATAAAACAACATAAAACTCCAGCGCCAAAGTCTCTCAGCATTGCACATCAACAATTTACATCACAAATCCGACAGGCTTCAACTTTGAGGATTGGCACATATTGCCGCGTATTGCCAACATCTGCCACAATGTCGCGCAAAGCGGGAATCCCCTATGATACAGAAGCGGCTTGCTTGCCGAGGCAGTCGAACCACTCACGCTCTTATTGCGTCCACTCTTGACAACGCGGACCACCAAATAATATTACAGCGGAAATGCGATTTATGAAACGCTTCATTCACTTCCGTCTTGGCGTTCTGCTTGCGGTTGGTCTCAGAGCCGGCTTGCTTCTGAGCGGCGCGTCCGAACTCCTGATCGAGACGCAAGCCCAAGCTCAACAAAAAGCAACGCCAAAGCAAACCGACGTTGGCGCGGCGCAAATGGATGCGCAGACGCTCAGTGAACGCTTGCCTGATCAAGCCTTCGTCATGACGGATGTCGGCTACCACTTCGCGAATCTTTGGTTCGCCGCGGACAAGCAGAACTGGCCGCTGGCAAACTACTATCTGGGCGAGACGCGCTCCCACTTAAGATGGGCCGTGCGGATCAATCCCGTGCGAAAGACCCAGGCGGGAGCGGTGGTGGACTTGAAAGGCATTCTGGACGCGGTGGATAATACATTGCTCGCCCAGATCGATAAAGCCATCGAGAACAAGGACGTTGCCGGTTTTAAGGCGGCATATCGCCAGACAATAGAGGGCTGTTATGCCTGCCACACGGCTTGCGAAAAGCCGTTCCTTCGCGTGCAAGTGCCGGATGCCCCGAGCGCGACGATCATCAATTTTAGCGTGCCTGATGAAGCGTCAGCCGGCAATGCGCAGGCGGATGATGCCAGCCGGGGGAAGATTTTTTTCCAGCAAAATTGCGCGCTTTGTCACGCCACGAAGCTGGGACCGGGCAACACAATAGTTGCAGGACAAGGGCCGGGCCTTGTCGGTATAATGGGCCGTCGCGCTGGGACTGGCTCAAACTTTGGCTTCACCAAAGCCCTTGTCGAATCGCGGCTCGTCTGGGATGCAGCCAGCTTGGACCGATTCCTCGCGAGTCCGACGGCTGCTGTTCCAGGCACCAGCATGCCGATTCCTGTTCCCTCCGCCGAGAATCGCCGCCATCTCATTGCCTATTTGTCAACTTTGAGCGCCCCTGCCGGCTCCTCCCGGCCCGCTGATCTTGCCCCAGCGTCCGCTTCCTCTGCTTCTGACGCCGGCGATTGGCGCCATGCCGCTCCGGGCGTCGAACATGTTTTCAGGCTCGCGGCGTTGCCCGCGCCTTACAGTACCGCTTCGGCTGGGAACCCTCCGCAGGTGGTGGGGAAGCCGGCCGATGCCAGTTTATCCGTTCCGCCTCACTTCATAGTGCGGTTGTTTGCCGACGGTCTGTCCGGACCCCGCTTGCTGCGCGTGGCGCCCAACGGAGATATTTTCGTCTCGGAGACGCGCGCGAATCGCATAGGTGTGCTGCGCGCCGTTGACGGAGCGGACGCTCCGTCCCAAAATCAGGTTTTTGCGGACGGGCTCGACCGGCCGTTTGGCATCGCTTTCTATCCGCCAGGGGAGGATCCGCAGTGGATTTACGTGGCGAATAACAACTCGGTGGTTCGATTCCCCTATCGCAATGGCGATCTCAATGCGCGCGGCACCCCCCAAGTCATCGTGGCGCGGCTGACGGAAAGTACGGGCGGCCATTCCACGCGCGATGTGGCCTTTTCGAAGGACGGCAAGCGCATGTTCATCTCGGTCGGCTCCGGCTCAAACGTCGCGGAAGACATGAACAAAAAAAGCGCCGAGGCCATACGTCTTTGGGAAACTGAACATGGCCACGGCGCGGCGTGGGATTCCGAAATGAACCGGGCCGACATTCTCGTGACGGACCCCGAAGGCAACCAGTCCGTCCGCCCTTTCGCGACCGGCATCCGCAACGGCGTGGGATTGGCCGTGGATAAGAACACGGGCGAACTGTGGACCTCGACCAACGAGCGCGACGGCCTGGGGGACGATTTGGTGCCGGACTACATTACTCATGTTAAAGAAGGGGGATTCTACGGCTGGCCCTGGTATTATCTCGGCAATCACGAAGATCCTCGCCATGCGGGCGAGCGCCCGGATCTCGCCGGTCAGGCCACTGTCCCTGACGTGCTATTGCAGTCGCATTCGGCCTCGTTGGAGATGGTCTTTTATACTGCCACAACCGGCGTGGCGTCATTTCCCGCGGAGTATCGCGGGGACATTTTCGCGGCCTTCCACGGCTCATGGAATCGAAGTTCGCGCACGGGCTACAAGGTCGTGCGCGTGCATCTTAATCACGGCGTAGCGACGGGCGAATACGACGATTTTCTCACCGGATTTGTGGTGGACGGCCATGGCGTGTGGGGAAGGCCGGTGGGCGTGGCCGTTGCCCACGATGGAGCGCTGCTCGTGACTGAGGACGGGAACGGCACTCTGTGGCGCATCTCCTATAAAAACAATTGAACTTATGAAAATTGGTTTCATCGGTCTCGGCATCATGGGCAGCCGCATGGCGGCAAACCTGCAAAAAGGCGGCTACTCCCTGATCGCTTACAATCGGACACGTGAAAAAGCGGAACAGTTATTGTCCCGGGGTGCCGCATGGGCTGACTCCCCGGCCAAGTTGGCAACGCAAGTGGAGATAATCTTCACCATGCTGGCTCATCCGGATGCCGTCAAGGCGGCGGCGCTGGGCAAGGACGGAATTCTTTCTGGTCTGGCGGCTGGCCGTTTGTGGGTGGATTGCAGCACCGTCAATCCGTCATTCTCGATGGAAATGGCAGCACAAGCTCGGGCGCACGGCGTTCGTTTTCTCGACGCGCCGGTCACGGGTTCCAAGGAACCAGCCGCTCTCGGAAAGCTCACATTTTGGGTCGGCGGCGAGCACGCCGATCTCGAAACATGCCGCCCGCTTCTCGAGTGCATGGGGAACAGGATTGTTCACGGCGGAAGACAAGGAATGGGGGCTTCGCTCAAAATGGTCATGAACCAATTGCTTGGCACATCCATGGCCGCGTTTGCGGAAGCGTTGGTTCTGGGCAGGTCTCTTGGGCTGCCTCTTGAGATTCTGTTCGAAGCGTTGCTGGGCGGACCGGCGGCCGCACCGTTCGTTGCGGCCAAGCGGGCGCGAATCGAAACCGGAAATTTTGAGGACGCAGACTTCCCCTTACGGTGGTTGCAAAAGGATTTGCACCTCGCCTCGGTCAGCGCTTACGAAACCGGCGTGTCGATGCCGCTGACGAATGTGGCAAAAGAAATTTATCGCTTCGCGATGCGGGAAGGAAATGGTGATAAGGATTTTTCCGCCGTTTACCACTTCCTTGCGCGGGACTACGGCTTCAAGCCGGGCGGCGATGGGCATTCTGACGATGCCCATTGAGCGTCGAGGAGGAACGTTTCTGCGCATGACAAAGGATCAAAACTAGGAGATTTATATGGCATTACTACAAACTAATATTAATTCCAATACGCCAATGGGAGTTACCTTGGTTGACGGCGGCGCCACTTTCAAGGTTTGGGGTCCTTTGGCCCAGGCCGTCTATCTGAATGGCCAATTTGGAGGTGTAGCAAACTGGACTATGGCCGCGAACCCTGGTCTTCTTCTGAGCCAGGATGCGTCGGGATACTGGACCGGCTTTCTGGCTCCCGTGTCTGACGGAGATCTCTACAAATATTACGTCGTCGGCCAGGCGGGTGGAACCTCCAGCTACAAACGCGATCCCTACGCCCGGGAATTAACCTCCAGCATAACGTTCCCCTTCGGCGTCAACTGCATCGTCCGCTCCCCAAATTCTTATCCGTGGCACGACCAAAGCTTCGTCACCCCTGACTACTCCAATTTGATCATCTACCAGATCCACATCGGCGTCTATGCTCCGGCCACTTTTCCGAATTGCGGCACCTTTCTCGATGTCATCACCAAGATACCCTACCTCGTCGCCCTCGGCATTAACCTCCTTCAGCCGCTCCCCATCTCCGAATGCAAGGAAACGCCCGACGAGGGATACGATGGCGCCGACTTGTTCTCACCCGACTCGCTTTACACCGTTTACGATGCTACCGCCTTGGCGGCCTACCTTGCCAACATCAACGCTCTCCTCGCCGCCAAGGAATGCGCCCCTTTGATCCAAAGCCAGATTGCCAGCGGCGCCAACCAGCTCAAAGCCATGGTTGACCTATGCCATCTTTATGGAATCGCCGTCGCTTTCGATGTCGTTTACAATCACGCTGGCGGGTTCGAAGGAGACGATGAATCCATCTACTTTTGGGATCGAGAGGCCGTCCCCAGCCCCGCCACCAATAACGAAAGCCTTTTTTTCACCAATGTCAGTGTCGTGGGCGGGCTGTCTTTTGCGCTTTGGAAACAAGAAGTCTGTCAATTCCTCATTGATAACGCTTCCTTTTTTATCAATGAATTTCATGTTGACGCGTTTCGCTATGATGAAATCAGCCTCCTCCTGCAAGCTAACCAGCCCACCGGCTGGACATTCTGTCAGAACCTGACCAATACCCTCCGCTACATCAAAGATCGCCTCCTCCAAAACGCCGAATACTGGCCCGGCGAATTCTCCGCCTCCGTTCCCTCCATCGTCCAACCCGCCAACCAGGGCGGCGCGGGATTCGACACTGTCCAGCACGACGCGCTTCGGCTCGCCATTCGCGCCGCCATCCAATCCGCCTCTTATGGCCAATCCAGCGCCGTCAACATGGATGCCATTCTCGGCAGCCTTTATCCGCCCGGCTTGCCGCAGGCCTGGAACGCCGTGCCCTGCGTCGAAAACCACGATGTCGTTTATGTGAACCGGGACGTTCGCATTCCCGTCCTCGCCGATGGCTCCGATGCCCAATCCTTCTACGCCCGGAGCCGCTCCAAGTTCGCCACCGGCCTCCTCCTCGCCGCCCCGGGCATTCCGCAGCTTTTCATGGGCCAGGAATTTTTGGAGAACCGGCAATGGTGTGATGATCCCACGGCCCAATCCAATCTCCTGGAGTGGGTTGCCCTCAGTTCCGGCAACAAATCCATGAGCGACCAATTGCGCTTTACCCAGGACTTCATCCGTCTGCGCTGGAACCAGCCCGCCTTGCGCGGCCAATCCATCAACCCCTACTGTTCCAACAACAACGACCGGGTCATCGCCTTCCATCGTTGGATCGACGGCCAGGGCCTCGACATCGTGGTCGTGGCCAGCCTCAACGACAATCCGTTTTTCGGCTACCAACTTGGCTTCCCGCTCAGTGGTCGCTGGGCCGAATTGTTCAATAGCGATGTTTACGACAACTGGGTCAACCCATTGGCTGTAGGTAATAATGGCGCCATTTATGCCAATGGCGGCCCCCTCCAAAACTTGCCATTTTCCGCATCGATCACGATCCCGCCTCGGGCCATCCTCGTCTTTGGTGTCAGCTAGAAGAATTGCCCTAGCCCGGCACTCCCGAACCTGACAACCGCGGGCGTTGGCTGCTAAACTGATTAAGGGTTGCGTCGGCAAAGTCTTTTGCTTAACGTCCGCGGCAGATTTGCGAATGTGAGATTATGGAATCGGAATGATTCTGTGTTGGTAGAAAAATCAAATTGCAGAAAAAGAAAGGGATTATGACTAAGCCAAAAACTGATGTGGTTCTATCGAATGGACGGAGGAATGCGGTGGTTGAATCCAGAAGCGACCTCGGTCGGGACGCCGTCGTTGAGATTTCGGACTCGTTGCGTCCATTGCTCGCGGATGTTTTCGCGCTGTATGTGAAGACGAAGAATTTTCACTGGCACATGAGCGGCGCGCATTTTCGCGATTATCACCTATTGCTGGATGAGCATGGCGACCAACTTTATGCGATGACCGACGACATCGCGGAACGGGCGCGCAAACTCGGCGGGACCACGCTGCATTCCATCAGCGATATTTCGCGGCGCCAGCGACTCAAGGACAACAATGCCGAGGTCGTCGCGCCGAACGAAATGCTTTTGGAGCTTTGCCGTGATAATCAGGAACTGACCAAATTCCTGCGCGCCACTCATAAAGTGTGCGACGACCATGGCGATGTGGCCACCGCCAGCTTGATCGAGACTTGGATTGATCAAACCGAGCGTCGGACCTGGTTCCTGGCGAAAATCACTGGCGACCATTAAACGGGCGGAGCCAACGTTACGCCCAAGTGCTCGGAATTAAACATTTTCTCCGAAGCAGATTGTTCCGGGCCGGAAAAGGCAAGCAGTTTTCTTAAGCATGGAAGACGACGAGGACTCATTGCCAGCCAGACTTTGGCCATGAGCGGTCTGAGGCATTTATCCTGGAACGCCTCGCATGTCCTCGCGCATGAAATGCAAAAGAAGCTGGACGATTTCGCCGTTTTGGGCTATACTCCTTTTTTGAGTCATGAAACCATTATGAGCGAATTAAAATTCAGTTGTTCCCATTGTGGGCAGCACTTGCAATGTGATGAACAATACGTTGGTCGACAGATTGCCTGTCCCACGTGCCATGCTATGACTGCTGTTCCGCCCGTTCCAGGAAAAACAGCGCCAGCCCCGCAAAAATCCGGCATGACCTTCGTGCCTGAAAGCTGGCAGGCGCCGCCGCCAAGGGCGGAATAGCGGCAGAATTGGCCGTCGTGATGGGTGGCCAATTCTTCGACGAGAACTCGCATGATTTAGGTGTCATTTTCCCAATTGCGGGCTGGTCTTTTCGATCAGTCTGCTTATCCTCGCGGCATGAAGCGCGTTTTATTCGTCGCAGCCGCCGCCGCCCTCTTGGTAACTGGGCGCGCCGGGCCAGTCTTCCCGGATGTTTCCAAATTGCCTTCCAATCCTGACCCGCCGGATCCGTTGACGATGGTGGACGGGCAGAGGGTCACCTCGCGCGAGCAGTGGTTCCAGCGGCGGCGGCCGGAGTTGAAGGCGCTTTTTCAGCATTACATGTACGGCTGGTTCCCGCCGCCGGTCCAGGTCCAGGGCGTGGTGACTTACACCGATGCCCGCTTCTTCGAGGGCCAAGCCACCTTGAAACTAGTCACCCTCAAACTTGCCGCGGCCGGCGCGCCGGAGACGCATTTGCTGATGGTGATTCCAAATCACCGCGCCAGCCCGGCTCCCGTTTTCCTGGGCATGAACTTCAGCGGCAATCACACGCTGGTCACGGACACCCACGTTCCGTTGCCCACTTCCTGGATGCCGCGACCCGAGCCCTCCGCGGCCGATCATCACGCACTCGAGGCCGGTCGCGGCACGCAAATTCATGTTTGGGAATTGGAGCAAACCATCCGCCGCGGCTACGCCGTGGCTACTTATTACTGCGGCGATGTCGAACCGGACACCACCAATGCCGCAGGCGGTGTGCGCGAAACAATCCGCCGGCCCAGCGCGTCCGACGATTGGGGAACCATCGCCGCCTGGGCCTGGGGCTTGCAGCGGGCCGTGGATTACTTGGTGACGGATTCTGATATTGACAACAAACACATCGCTTTGGTGGGCCATTCGCGCCTTGGCAAAGCAGCGATCCTGGCGGGAGCGTTCGACGACCGGGTGGCGTTGGTCATTCCGTTGCAGGCGGGTTGCGGCGGCACGGCCCCAAGCCGAGGCACGGTGGGCGAATCAGTGCAACGCATCAACATCTCCTTTCCACATTGGTTCTGTGGCGAATTCAAGAAGTTCAACACTCAGCCGGATCTTCTGCCTTTTGACCAGCACTGCCTCATGGCGTTATGCGCGCCGCGATCCATTCTGTTGGGGGCGGCGGTCGAGGACATCTGGGCCAACCCGGCAGGCGCGTTCGACATGCTCAAGGCCGCCGACAAGGTCTATCGTTTCCTGGGGGCCGACGGCTTGGCGGCTCAAACCATGCCCGAGACCAATCGACTGGTCGATAGCAACCTGGGCTTTTTTATTCGCCCTGGAAAACATTCGATGACGAAGCAGGACTGGCAATTCTTTTTGGATTTTGCCGACAAGCAATGGGGTAAGCCCCGAACGGAGTGATCGAACCTGCATGAATGACGAAGACCCGCGCTTCGGCGGTTTGGCGCGCCTTTATGGGGCTGCCGGACTGCAACGGCTGCTTCAGCGCCGCGTCTGCGTCGTCGGCCTCGGCGGAGTCGGTTCCTGGGCGGCGGAAGCGCTGGCGCGCAGTGCTCTCGGCCACATCACCCTGGTCGATCTGGACGATGTTTGCCTCAGCAATGTCAATCGCCAGTTGCACGCCGTCCTCTCGAAGATTGCGGCGGGCTGATTATGGAACGCTCGCTCTTGAGCATCCCCGCCCGCTCCCGGCGACGGGCGATGGAATGGGGCTTGGTGCTGGCCAGCCAGGGGATTGAAGCCGTCATTGATAATTCGGCCGAAGGGTGGGCGTTGCTGGTGGAATCGCAGGATCACGAGCGGGCGCAGTCCGCCTTGAAGCAATACCAATTGGAGAACAGGGGTTGGCGATGGCGCCAGCCTTTGCCGGAGACGGGCCTGCTTTTCCATTGGGGCAGTTTGGGATGGGTGGCGGCCGTAGCGGCTCTTTATTATTGGAGCGCGGTCCGTTTTCCCGGAATCAAAAGCGCCGGCATCCTGGACAGCCAGAAGGTGCGGCTGGGTCAATGGTGGCGGTTATGCACGGCCATCACCTTGCACGAAAACCTGCCCCATCTCATGGCCAACGCCTCGACTGGATTTATCCTCATGGGCCTGGCCATGGCGCGTTACGGAGCGGGCGTGGCATTGCTGGCGGCGTTTCTGGCCGGAGTGATGGGAAATGTGGCCGGCCTGGTGTTCTACTTCCAACCGCACCTAAGTTTGGGTGCTTCAGGCATGGTCATGGGCGCGCTGGGTTTGGTCACGGTGCAATCGTTTGTTTTCTGGCGCCAATCCCGTCCCGGCGGGCGATTCTTCTTTCGCGCCATTGCCTCCGGCCTGATGATTCTCGCCCTCCTGGGGTTCAGCCCCGAATCGGATGTGGTCGCCCACTTCGGGGGATTTCTCGCCGGGGCGATCTTCGGTTGCGCCCTCGGCTTGGCGTCGCCAGCGCGATGGCAACGCGGCCCGGCCAACGTGGGCGCGATGCTTGTGCTGGCCGCACTGCTCCTGGCGACTTGGCGTCTGGCGCTGCGCGCGCCTTGACGGCACCCGGGCTATTTAAGGCAAGAAGTGGGTCGATGGCGAAATCTGGCAAACGGGCGTTGTTTGACAATTATTGATCAAGTAGCTCGTCGCAAAAGACTGCTGCGGGTCAATCGGGCAGATGGGCAATTCTCCATTGCCCCGGCCCATATAGGGTTGCAGGTCGGTCGCTTGCGGCACAGTGGTAGCCACCGCTCCGTTCTCCAACGCCCACTGCTGTTTCGATGCGTCAATCATGCGGATGTTGTCGATACACGTATTGGTCTGAGACGTCGTGCGCGATCGCACCAGGTTGGGAATGGCAATGGCCGCCAACAACCCGATAATCGCCACNNCTTTCAGTCTGAACGGCTGTGAACAATGCAAAAGGCGCTTATTTATTAATACAACACGTTCACGAATTGCCTTTTGCAAAGCCGCGTTAACCCGGTGTAGAGCAGAGACCACGCCACAGTCTAACACACGCCTGCAAACAGCGCCATCTTCATTCTTCCAAGACCTATGGCGAAACAAGACATAGTCATAAATATATGTGCTTCAATAACTTACAACAAATTCATCTTCTCGGCCTCCCTTCCTCCTCCCCGCCAGCCACCCGCACGCGCATACCAAAACCGCTGCCAGCGAAATCGCCCCCCCCAGGCGCAGTGCCTTGTCCTTGTACTCCAACAAGATGCGGTGTTTTCCGGCCGGCACCTCGACGGCTTGAAACGCGTAGTTCGCGCGCCACAGCGGCGCAGCGACTCCGTCCACGCTCGCTTCCCAATTATGATAATAGGCCTGGCCCAACACCAACATCGTTGGCGCGGGCGTTTCCACTTCGATGCTTTGCCGGCTCGGCGCAAAATCCGTCGCGGCAACTCGCGCGCGCGGCTCCCGCGCCGCCTTGACGACCGATCTTGCTTCGGTCGGCAGATAAACAACCGTCCGAAAATCCGCCGTGTCCTTCTCAATGGCCTCCAACGTCTCCGGACCATCCGCGAAGACCGGCCCCTGCCCCATGCTCGCTATGGGTATGTAATTGGTCCGCGCCACCCAATCGAAAACTTTGCCCGGCGCGATCGTCTGCGAAATGGACAAAAAATCTTCCAAATCTTCCATTTTTCGCCCGGTGCGCGCATCCAACATCCAGAGCACTTTATCGCTTTCCCGGATGTTGAGTGAAAAAAACCCGTCCACCTTGGGCAGGTCATCCAACAGGTTGCAGTTGGCCAGGAACACAACCCGGTCCAGGATAAAATTCGTTCGCACGTCCGAGGCCGGCTTGTAGTAAAGCTGCCTCGCCGAATACGGTGACATCATCAGGCGCGATTTCGCGATGTCGGGCGCCGGGTTGAACTGCACCTTCATTTCTGCCAGACCCTGCTGGTAAAGCGACGGGTCCACTGTTGGGTTTTGCCACGGCTCATGCGTCAGCACATCGACCCAGCAAACCGCCAGCAACGGCACGATGCTCC
>PLIU01000279.1 GCA_003140095.1 Verrucomicrobiales bacterium
TTGCCCACTGTGAAATTTTGTTCACACCGCGACATGATAAAATTCATGTGCTAAAGGCGGGAAGCGTGGTAACATGTTGCAAGTGAAAGCTTCAGTGCAAGTGGAGGAGGGCGAATGCGCAACTCTGGCGAACATGCGAGTGTCCTCCTTTCATCGTTCAGCCGGCGCGTTTAGTTTGACCGAGTTGCTAATGGTCATGGTCACGATCGCCATTATGGCCGCGCTGATGCTGCCGGCCCTGTCCAAGGCCAAGCAACAAATCACCGCCTCCTCGTGCCTGAATAACCAAAAACAACTGGCCTACGCCTTTCACATTTACGCCCAGGACAATTCCGATCGCATCGTGCAAATGGCCGATTACAATACCGGCGCCGACATCTGGCCGGCGGGCGGCTTTTGGGGAGGGCCGGTGACGTCGCCCGACTCTTGGAAGAGTCAAAACGACGCCCTCTCAGCGGTGCAGGCGGGCTTGGAATCCAGCAACGCCTTTTACTTTTATTGCAGCATGGTGGAAGCCTACCATTGTCCCGCGGACTTGCGGATTCTGAACAATCCCGCCTCCCATAACCCCAACGGCTGGGCTTACGACAGCTACGCCCGGTCCCAAAACCTCGGCGGAGAACCTTATGACAATTACTGGGGTGCCGGCGCCACTTACACCAAAATCTCCTTCATTGCCAGTCCCAGCACAACCTTTGCCTTGATCGAGGATGCCGATTGGCGTGGCTACAACGTCGGAACCTGGGCCGTGGATTGGACGGGCGATTCCTTTGCGTGGCAGAAGCCCCTGGCCTTGCGACACCACAATGTCGATTCCATCGCTTTCGCCGACGGCCATGCCGAGTTGCACAAATGGACCGACCCGGAACTCATCGCCGCAGGCCAGGCCGCCGCCCACGGCAGGCACGAGTTGAATTGGCAAGGTCCGACTAGCGGTGCGGATTATGTTTTTGTTTATAAGGGCTATCAATTCCCCGGCCATCCCTAGGATTTGTCACCCAATTGTCACACGAATTGACTTTTGCCGCAGCCCGGCTCCCTTCATCTTTATGGTTTGACGATGCGTGCCATGACTGCCGAGAGCCAAGCCCCCGCTACGCAGCATGGAGCGGCACCCCTTGCCGCGGACGCCGTCGCCCGGGGCGCCGCCCCGGGAGCCAGCATCACCTTCGACGTCCAGCATCTCCATGTTTGGTTCGGCGCGCACCAGGTCCTGACGGATATCTGCCTTCAAATCCCTCCCCAGGCTGTTACCGCCATCATCGGGCCGAGCGGATGCGGCAAATCCACTTTCCTGCGCACCTTGAACCGCATGCACGACTTGGCGCCGGGCGCGCGGGTGGAGGGCCGCGTGGCTTTGTTCGACCAGGACCTTTATTCCCCGCAAATGGTTGCCACGCTGGTGCGCCGGCGCGTCGGCATGGTTTTCCAAAAATCAAATCCTTTTCCCACCATGACGGTGGCGTAAAACGTCACGGCCGGGTTGCGGCTCAACGGCGTGCGCAACAAGGCCCTGTTGCGCGAACGCCTGGAGCAAACCTTGCGCATGGCCGCCCTGTGGGATGAAGTCAAAGACCGTCTGCAGGCCAGCGCCCTGAGCCTTTCGGGCGGACAGCAGCAGCGCTTGTGCATCGCCCGCGCGCTAGCCATCGAACCGGAGGTGCTGCTGCTGGATGAGCCGGCTTCGGCCCTGGATCCGCTGGCCACAGCCAAGATCGAGGAACTAATCCTGGAATTGAGCCAACAGTTCACCATTGTCATCGTCACCCACAACATGCAGCAAGCCTCGCGCATTTCGGATTTGACTGCCTTTTTTTATCTCGGCCGCTTGGGTGAGTTCGACCAGACCCGAAAACTTTTCACCAACCCGGCCCGTAAGCAAACCGAGGACTACGTCACCGGGCGCTTCGGATAGAATTATGAACCTGTTTTTCCTCCGTCACGCCAAGGCGCAGCCGCGCAGCCCCAAATGGCGGCCGGATAGCAAACGTCCGCTCACGCCCGAAGGGGAGAGCAGCATGTTTGACGTGGCGCGGGGCATCAAGGCTTTGGACGTCTCCTTCGACGTCATTCTGACCAGTCCTTACGTCCGCGCCCTGCGCACGGCGGAGATTCTGGCCGAGGTTTATGATTCGCAGAAGTTCTTCGAGACCGCCCGCCTGGTGCCGGAGGCCGGCGCGAAAGAAATCATAGACGAGCTCAACAAGAATTCCGCCGCCGCCGGGGAGATCCTGCTGGTCGGCCACGAACCGTCCATGAGCCGCCTGATTTCAACGCTGTTGACGGGGGAGGACGGGATGGCAATGGAGTTAAAGAAAGCCGGCTTCTGCAAACTGACGATTCAAAAGCTCGTCTTAGGGAAATGCGCTTGCCTGAACTGGTTGCTCACGCCCCGGCAACTGGCCCGTTTGGGCAAACGCGCTTAACTCATTGTATCCAGCCGAATGTCTGGGAGAGCCGCACCAGCGCATAACCCATCGTGCCGGTGGCGGGGATGGTCAGTATCCACGCCCAGACCATGCGCTCCACCACCGTCCATTTGATGGCGTTGAAACGTCTGGCGCAACCGACGCCCATGATGGCGGCGGAAATGTTTTGTGTGGTCGATACGGGAATTCCCAGCAGGGACGCCAGCCCGATGACGCTGGCCGAGCTTGCCTCCGCGGCAAAGCCGTTGATCGGGTGCAGCTTGACCAGCTTGTGCCCCAGCGTCTTGATGATGCGCCAGCCGCCCACGGCCGTGCCCGACGCCATGACCAACGCGCAGACGACTTTGATCCACGGCGCGATGCCCAAAGCTTTCCCAGGCGGAGGCAGAGGTGAACGAAGGAACTCAAGCCAGGCTGGCAAATGATCGAAGGTGCCGGCCTTGGTGGCCGAAAAGAGGCCCAGTGCGATGATGCCCATGGTTTTTTGGGCGTCGTTGGTGCCGTGCATCACCCCCATGGCGCCGGCGCTGAACATTTGGGCCACGCCAAAAAACGCATTGATCTTGGAGGGTCGTCCGTGACGCAACGTCACATAGAGCAAGGCCATCAAGCCGAGTCCACACACGAACCCAAGCACCGGCGAAAGAAACATCGGCACGATGACCTTCCACCACAAACCCTTTCCCAGATACCAATGTTCCGCGCTGGGCTGCGACCAAATAATGACGTTCCAACGGTTGTGCGCGGCCGCCAGCGCCGCGCCGCACAGTCCGCCGATCAAGGCATGGCTCGAACTGGAGGGCAACCCCCACCACCAGGTCATCAGATTCCACACGATGGCTCCCAGCAACGCGCAAATGATGATCCCCGAGGTGATCGAGACGGCGTCGGCATCCACCAGGCCGCTGGTGATGGTCTGGGCGACGGCTGTGCCCAAGAAGGCGCCGAACATATTGGTGCAGGCCGCCAGCACCACGGCCTGACGCGGCGTCAGCACCTTGGTGGACACGACCGTGGCAATGGAATTGGCCGTGTCGTGAAATCCGTTGATGTACTCGAAGGCAAGCGCGACCACGATGACCGTCACGATGAGCGTCATGGCCGGTCAGGAGTTCTTGAGTGCGATATTGGAAATAACGTTGCCCACGTCCCGGCAACGGTCGATGATCTTTTCGAGCAACTCGTAGAGATCCTTGCGCACGATGACAGTGATCGGCTCGTGCTTGCCTGAGAACAGTTCGCGCAGCAACTCCATGATCTCCTTGTCCGCTTCGCCTTCCAGATATTGCATTTTGTCGTTCAAGCGGCGGATTTCCTCAAGATGCACGCCGCGGCGAAGGCTCTGGACCATTTCCATGACCGTCGCGGTCGCCTCGGCCAGGAGATGGATTTGCTTGGCAAAATCGACCCCCTGAACATGCTGGGGCG
The DNA here is from genome assembly GCA_003140095.1 of Verrucomicrobiales bacterium. Taxonomy (GTDB): domain Bacteria; phylum Verrucomicrobiota; class Verrucomicrobiia; order Limisphaerales; family Palsa-1400; genus Palsa-1400. Next base: position 3,858 of record PLIU01000279.1, read on the forward strand.
TCAGGAGCAGGCGGCTGCCGAACTTTTCCACCGTTTTGGGAATCCGGTACAGGGCGTTGGCCAGGCTCTCGATGTCTTCACGTTCCAAGGCCGTCACAAAGGTGGTATAGACCGCCTCGCTGATCTGCCCGCGCAACTCCTTTTCCTTGCGCCGCGCCTGGACGAACTCATAGGAGAGAGTCGTTTGAACCGGATTGGCGATGAGTTTGACCAGCGCGTCCACGCTGGTCCGCGCCTCCTGCGCGCTGGCTTCCAGGAGGTTAAAAAACTTGTCCTCCTGGCCGAGAAATGATTGCAGGGAAAACATACCAACAGCTTTCTAACGGGTCGGGCCAGCCTCGTAAACAGATTTTTTGTTACGTTCCTGTGTCGGCGCACGCGCGGCTACGCATATCAGCTTTCGATGAGTTTCTGGCAATGCTCAAGGTGTTTTGGTGCCCTTTGGCGGGGTTGGCTGTTCGTTTTGCTCCCATTTTTGGATAAGCGGCATCGACCTCCTGGCTTCTTCCAGCAGCTCCCGGGCTTGCTCCGGCGTGCGCACCACCTTGGGACGTAGGAAGACCAGGAGTTCGGTGCGTTTGTAGGATTTGTCCCGTTTGCTGAAGATATATTTCAACCCCGGTATGCTGCCCAGAATGGGGGTTTTGTAGCTGGTGTCGCTGAGTTGCTTTTGGATGATGCCGCCCAGTACCAGCGTCTCGCCGGCTTTGGCCGTCAGTTCGGTGCGGAATTGGGCCGAGTCAATCACTACCTGGGAGTTGATCTCGGTCGGGTCAATGGTGGAGGATTCGGCGCGGACTCGCAATTGCACGTCGCCGGAACTGTTGATGTGAGGTTCCACTTCGACGATCACCCCGACATTCCTGTAAACGAAAGTTTGTGAACTCCCGCCTATGGAAGGGTTGACCGTGCCGGTTTCGATCGGGACCGACTGGCCCACGAAAAGCTTGCCCATCTCATTGTCCGAAATGGTGATATGCGGCTCCGAAATGACGGTGGCGTCGGTTTTCTGGTGCAGGAATTGGATCAAGAAATCCATGCTCATATTGGCGCCCAACACACCGGAGCGCAAACTGGACAGGATTTGGGGCACCGAGGCGATGGAACTGGGCACGCCGGCAGTGACCGGGTTATTGACCGTGGTATTGTTGCCAAAACCCTTGACGTAAGTGCCCCCCAAGTTGGGCATGAGAGAATTTTGATAATCGGCTCCGGAAAAAACCTGGCTGCCGTTGGGCGAGAAGCGCACGCCTATTTGGTCCAAATAATCGGCGGATATCTGCACCATTCTGGTTTCGATCAAAACCTGCGCGGGCGGCACGTCCATGTCCTCGATCATCTTGCTCACTTGGGCAAAAAGGTGGACATTGGCGGTGACCAGGACTGAACTGCTGGCTTCGTCGGGCACGACCCGCACTCTTCCCACCAGATCGCTGACGGGACGCTCGCTGGTTCTGTCGCTCGCGTTTCGGCCGGTGGCGTCCGGCGGGCCGCCGAGCCAGGAATAATAGGGATCTTCTTTCACCACCTGTTCCAGCGAGAAGTCGTCCGCCACGGGGGTGGTCTGCTGTCCCTGTTGCGGTTGCTGTGGTTGCTGGTTGGGGTTGTTTGGATTTTGCTGGTTGACCGGTCGCAGGGCTAGCGAACCGTTCTTGGCGAAGAGGATATTAATCCGGTTGGCGATCTTTTGCGCGTTGCCAAAATTGAGCTTGATATGGAAGGTGGTGTCTCCCGCCGCCGACGGCTTGTCCAATTCCTTCACCACCGCAATCACCGCGTCGAGGTTTTCCTGCGAGTTGGCCGTGATGATCAGCGCGTTGGCGGCCGCCTCGCTGGTGATGCGGACCTTGCCATAGAGCCTTCCAACGTCCCGGTCAGGCTGCTGCTGCGAGTCTTCGTCGAAGAAATAATAAGGGCGCTGTTGCGTTTTCTTGAGGAACAGCTCGTTGAGAACGTCTTCAAGGTCGCCCGCGCTGACGTTTTCCAGGGGGATGATTCTTGGCGCCAGATTGTTGTCCTGGATCGGTTCATCCAGTTCGGCGATCACGTTGGCGATGCCCTCCATCGCGGCGGGCGGGGCCTGCACCAGCAGGGCATTGCGCCGGCGGTCGGCCACGATGCTCATCTTCTTGGTGTCCTTCTCGCCGCCATTGCCGCCGAAGAAAAAGAAACGATAGGGCGAGCTATTCTGCTGGTTCTGGCCCAGATCCTGCAATTGTTTGGCCACGTCCTGCGCGTCGGCGTTTTTTAGTTCAAACGTCCTCATCACCTTATCCTGCGAGTCGGCAGTGTCGAGCGACGTGGCAAATTTCTCGATCTCCTTGAAATTGGCCGCGCTGGATAGAACCATCAGCGAGTTGGCCGTGTCGCTGGCCGAGACTTCGATGAGTTCCTTGGATTGCTTTCCGGTCAGCTTTTGGTAAAGCGGCTCGATTTGCCTGGACAGTTCCAGCGCGTTGACATTCTTCAAGTTGATCACCCGCACGATGACGTCGTCGTTTTTTTCCACGTCCAGGGCTTCGATCAACATGGCGGCGGCGGCCAGGTTGTCGTTGTAATCGGTTACGATCATGAGATTGGCCCGGTCGTCGGTCACCACTATGGCATTAGTGGAAAGGACGCTTCGGACCTTATCGGTCACCTCTGCGGCCGGCAGATGTTGGAGGGGGAAGACTTTGACCATACGCTCGCGCCCTCCGGGAACCTCCGCATCCGGGGCTCCCATCAAGGCGGGACTAAGATTCATTTTCGACTCCTGGTCCGAAGGGACGATGAGGATGGAGGTGCTGGATTCAATGGCGGTGAATCCTTCCATGCCCAGGGCGCGATACACCATCGTGATCGCTTCCCGCCGCGTCACCTTCTTGCCGCCGACAATGGTGATCTGACAATGCGCTGAGGGATATTTGATCACGCTCTTGCCGGTGTTCTCGGACAGCCATTGGAGGACCTGGTCGATTTGCATGTTCTGAAAGCTCAACTGGATCAAGTCGGTCGGCAATTTCTTAGGTTCAACCACCGCTCCGTCGGACGGCGCATTGGTGGAGCCGTCGGGCGCATTGGTGGAAGCCGCCGCCGTCGTGGTGGCGGTCGAGCCGGGAACGGCGGGAGGGGCGTTCTGGGCCTGGATCAAGGGCAATGAACACCAGAGCAGGACCGCCGCCAGACAGAGCGAAAGCATGATGGCGATGAAATTAAATTTCAGTTGGCGTTGTTTGGATGATTGCATTATGGGGTCTCCTTTTCTTTGGACAAAAGAGTCTGAGCAGTCGAGGCGTTGTTGGCTGTCGCATTCCGCGTGGACGCCTTTCGGGCTGGGGCATTGGTGGATGGGGCGTTCGTCGAGGTCATGTTGGTGGAGGGCGCGTTGGTCGCCTTGGGCATCAGGCTCTCTCCGCCAAAGCCGCCGAATTGAGTCAGTTCATTCGTTTCCCCATCATGCTCGACAAGCACGCGGTTAACACCGATGCGCAGCAATTTGATCCCTCCTATTTCGCCGCCTACTTTGACCCAATCGGTCTGTCCGTTGGTCGCCTGGATGCACGCCACCTGGTCGCCAATGCCGTTCAAGGCCATCGGCATCGGCCTAATGACGGGTCCCAGAATTTCGCTGTCAACGATTCTATCCACGCGCGCCTGGACTTCGGGCGGAAGCTCGATTTTTTTCATCCCGCCGCCTATGGGTCCGCCTGGCATCCCGTCTCCCATCATCTGGGCCATCATTTCGGGGGGCATGCCGGGTGGCAGACCCGCTTTTCCCTTGGGAGGGCCGGAACTGTCGTTCGTCGGCCCCGTCTGGCCTGCCGCGGAACCGTTGGTCGATTCCACAATGGCGTTTGTGCCTTTAAGCAGGTTCGTGCCATTGGCCACATTTGTCCCGGTGGTTACATTTGTTGCTTTGGCCGCATTGGCGCCCATCGTCGCATTACTCCCGTTAGTTTCCTTCTGCACAGGTTTGGCAGGCTCGTTCGTTGCTCCCGGCAACGTCGGCAGGGCCGGGATTTTCAGCTTCGCCAGAGGATCGCCGCGCAGGATCAAACTGCCCAGTTGCCAGGCCAGCAACAGCGCCATCGCCAGGCAAATGATTTTGACTGGGCGTTCGAAGCGGTCAAGCATGCGACTCCTCCTTCTTCGGTTTCCAGGCGTCAAAATCCAGGACCACAATGGTCAGGTTTACCTTGATGCCATTGGGCATGCGCGGATCGGAGCTGAACTCAACGGTGTCAATAATAACTGGAAAGCCGATGTGGTCCAGGTCATGCAACAAATCCATCACCGCCGCAATTGGGCCGCTGCCTTCAAATTGGATGGAGCCCGCCTCTTTGGCGGATGGCCGGGCCGGCGTCTCCCGGATCGGCCCCACCGCCACTTTCCCGGATGCTGCCGCCTGCTGAATGGCCGCGCTGGCCTCCGCCATTACCGAAGAACGCTTGAGCCGGACAGGGTCCATGTGGAAGCGATCCATCAGGTTGGTGGCCGTTCCGATCTTTTCTTCATACGGCTTGATGACGTCGCGCAGGTCCCGGGCCTGCTGCACGAGCTGGTCGTAGGCCTCGCGCCGCGCGGTGAAAGAGTTCCGCACGCCCGGGCCGTAGAGCAGCGCCAGGTAAATAACGACACAGATCGCCGAGATGCGGATGGTGCGCTTTTCCTTAAGAGTAAGTCGGCGCTTCATGAGTCGGGCGTGGTTGGTCTGGGCTTGCGCATTCGGATCGGCGCAGGTGTCGGTGTGTCCGGCCCTCCCGGCGGAGGGGCGGGGATCACCTGGACGGGAATGGCCAAGGACTGGGGCGGAGCAATCATCATAGGCTCGGGCGGCGGCATATTGAGGTCCGGTCCGCCGCCGCCGGGGCGTGATCTGTCTGTTTTTTTGCCCGGCGGTTCCGCGGCGAGAGGTTTACGCGATTCCGCCGGTTTTAATTCCGCCGTCATCCGCACGCTCACGCGGCGGTCGGGCGACGGGTCCTGCTCCTCAACCATCACATTGGCGAACCAGCCGGAGTCAATGAGTTTGGCGCGGAAATCGCTGACTTCCTGAGCATTGGCCATCTTGAGCCGGATGGAAATGGGCTGGTGGCGGCCCAAGGAGAGGCTTTCCAGACGCGTGCCTTGCGGCGCCGACCGGGCCAGCAGGTAAATAGTGTCCAGGTAGGCCGGTTGGTTCTGCTTGAGAAATTTCAGAAAGTCCAGTTCCTGATCAATCATGGCGAGGCGCCCGCGGTCCGCTTCCAGCGCCGCCAGTTTCCTTTCCAGGAAGGGCTTGAGCAGGAGGGCTTCCGCGTAAGGGAAAAGGAGCGCGCCCAGGGCCAGTAAGACGGCGGCGGCGGCCCATTTCCAGACGGCCGGCCTGGCCAGCCTGGCCACCCCCTGGCCTGCGCCCAATTCGAGGATCAACGGAGGGGATGCGCCATTGCTTCCGACTGATTTTTTCAGGCCGACGATGACGGCCGAAGGCCCCGCCACGGGCGACTGTTCCAGGCTTTGGCAGGCCACCGCGCCCCCCAGAATTCCGGCCAGCAGCGGTGCCATCCGGGAGTTGAGCGCGCTTTTTCCAGTCAAATAAAGTTTTCCGCCCAGGGACGCCGGCTTGATGCTTTCCGCGAGCGCGGCCAGCGCCGATTCCGTGGCGCTTTGCAGCAACTGCCCCTGGGGGCCAAACGCCCCACCCTGCTGGTTCAACGTCATTTTGAGTTTTTCGGCCTCGTCGTGGCTGACGGCCAATTTTTCCTGGATCAAGCGCGTGATGGTTTCGCCGCCCCAGGGCAGAATGCGGATGGAGGCCGGAACGCCGTTCTCAAACGACATCAATTCGGAATGAGTGCGCCCGATGTCCAGCACCGCGCCGGCGCCGGAGGGGGGAGGATGCACTTCGGCCCGCGACAGCGCGGCAAGGGTGAAAAAAGGAACGATGCCGCAGGCGGCCAGAACGCCGGCGTATTCCTCCAGCACTTCCTTTTTCACGGCCACCACCAGCAGTTCCTGCCGGGCCGGACCGCCGTTGGCAGAGGCCATGGGCAGGCCGACAGGCCGGCTGCCCCAGGCCAGGTCGTCCGGCGCGAGAGGAAACTCGCTTTCAATTTGGAGCCGCAACACGCGCTGCAGTTCGTCTTCCGAGGCGGCGGGCAGACTCAGGCGGCGCATCGAAACTCCGCGCGCGCCGATGGCGCAGAAGGCGCTCCGGCCCGTCGCCCGGCCCTTCTGGCTCAGGAATCCGCGCAGGCTCAAGGCCAGTCTCTCGCGGCAGAGATCCGTCAAACGCCCGTTTTCCCCGCGCTCGATAGGGAAGGCAAAAGCGTCGTCGCCTTGGACCGCCTGAAGCGAGCTTTGGCCGATGTCAATAAAAACGCCGGTGTCATGGCTGTGGGCGGGCCAATTCATAAGTCCTCCCGGTAGGACAGGGTTTCGATGTCGCTGCGGCCAATGTGGACAATAACCTCCATGCGCTGGCGCGCGCCCGATGAATTGATTTTTCCCTCGGCGACGATGCGGAAGGATTCCGAACGAGTCGTGACCAGCGACACAATTTGCTTGAAAATAGCGCGCGTCATCCCGTCCACCTTCAGGAGCGCGGCCACATTGTCGAAGTAGCCGGTGGATTTCCGATAGTTGATGATGGCCTGCGCCAGGGACCGCTCCACACCCGGCAGGCAAATCAGAACCTCGAGGCTGGCCGTATTGATATTGATTAAGCCCGGCACGTCCGTCCCGCTGGCCAACGTAAGCTCATCGGCGATTTGCTCCAGCAATTCCTGGCTAATTACCGTTGCGCCGGAATTAGCCGAACCACTCTGGTCGCCTTGCTGGTTTCCGCCCGCCTGCGGATTGGAGCCATCTCCGGCATTTCCGTTCGCGCCGCCTTGGTTTGCATTTTGCGGCGTGACGGAAAGGAGATCGTCCAGGCTTTGCAACTGGTGCTGGCCACGGTAGGCGACAATGGCCCTGGCGATGTCCTGGGTGATTCCGGGAACCGCGGAGAGGGTGGATTCGTCTGCCGTCTGGGGGTTGACGCGGTCCTTGCCGGCCGCGTCCACATTCTTGTCCGTGTCCAAGACCGTGAGCAACGCGGCCCAGCCAGGACTGGGAGGGGGTGGCGGCTTGGAACCGGGCGGCCCTTGATCGGCCGGATCATCCTCGCTATCCAGGAAACCATTTTGATTATCGTCGTTGCCCAGGAGCAGGGCAGGCGTGACCCCGCGCACCATGAGCAGTTCCCGAACGGTTTGGAAAGGGCCGCCGCGCGCCAAGTACGGCGGTCGGAGGGACATGTAATAATCCGAATTGGCTCCGCCAGGGGTCGTGGTGGCTTGGGTAGCGCCGTTCTGGTTGGCGGGGTTTTGAGGGGCAGCGCTCCGCCAGGCGATAATGGCGCCCAAAATATCGGACGTCATGCCCGTCAGATTGGTGAATTGGCTGCCTGAGGCGAGGTTCAAATTCAGCCGGCTTTCTTCGTCGCTTATCCCATAAATGATGCCCCCGCCGTCAGCCTCTGGCGCGCGGCGAACGACCTGGAATTTGCCCCGGCCCAACGTCACATTCTGGAAATCTTTCGCGTCGTCGTAAAGCGAGCCGGTATGGTTCTTGGCTGTTTGCTGGCGCGTGACGACATCCTGGTAGAGCAGCGCCTTGGCCCGCTCGACACCCGCCAGCGCCAGATAATGCGCCTGCACCCGGTCGCCATAATTTTTAACCACCAAGAGATCCATCCGGGCGGTATGCAAAACACCAATGACCAGCACCGACAACAGCACCATGCACCAGAGCACGCCGATCAGAATGGAACCTCTCCGTCTCATTATTGGTTCATTGCTCCCCCTGGATTTTGGCCGGGCTGCGCGCCATTGCTCCCGTCCGCTGGTGTTGCATTGTCCGAAGCGCCCGCTCCGCTCGGGGCCGGCACGTCCGCCAACTCCAGCCGGACCACCGTCTGGAACATCAGCGGCGGCTCCGGTTTCTCGGTGCTTTTGTTCGGGTTCGGGTCCAACAGCAAGGTGATGCGCACGGCTTCGGGAAAGCCCGAAAGATTGGGCGCCGGCACGGTCGTATATTTGACTTTCTTTTTTACGCTTGCGTCCCCCCAGGTGTCGTACCAATCCAGTCCATCGTAGTATTCCAGCGTCAGTCCGCGCAATCCGGGAACGATCTCCTCCCGGCTGCCCCCGGTCAACGGGTCCGGAGCGATGTGCGGATTGCGCCGGCGCCAAAGGCTGAAGCGGTTCGCGACGCGGCCTTTGTCCACGAAATAACTGACTTGACAGTAATCCCCTTCGCCGGACCGCGCCGGGGTGTAGTAGTGGGTGGCGAAATCCAGGTTGTCGGCCTCCATCTCGTCGATGGTGCGTTGATCTCCCACAAAATCGAAATCCGGGCAGAGCGAACAAGCCGACCGCAGATCCGCGCTCATCATGGCCAGCGCGACGCGCGCGCTTTGCAGAACCTCTGTCCGCGGCTCAATCAACTTCTGGCTGGCCACCCCCGCACTAAGGCAAAGGTAGGAAGCGACCAAAATAATAGACGCCACTGCCGCGCTAATCGTCAGTTCGATGAGCGTAAACCCTCCGGGCCGTATTTCACCTTTTTGGGTCGCCCCTTTTAATCCTAATCTTAATTCTAATCCTAATCGATTCTGATTAGATCCCGGGCGGGAACGATTAAGATTAGGATTAGGATTAGGAGTTGGAAATCGCGTTGATCGTTTCATTGTCCCCTCCTATTTCTTTTTTTCGCCTTCTTTTGGTTCCTCTCCTTCTGCTTGGCATCGCTGGCGCTCGTGCTGGGATAGTCCGAATCAAAAAGCAACGTGGTGAGTTTGAAGAGCGCGGCTCCCGACTTGGAGTCCTCCACCACCACGTCCACCTGATGAAGGCCATCCAGATCGCCGGGGGCGACGGTTTGCTGCCACTTATATTTGGGGAAGCTGTCCCCAAAGTCCCCCTCCGTCGTGTCGTCCGTCAAAACCGCGCCGGCCCGCAACGTCTCGATCTGGCCGGCGGCCAGTGCCACAATGGTGGTTTGGACCTCTGAATCCTTGGTCGAAGCCAGGGCCGTGGTCAAAGCGCGCGTCAAGGCCACCAGCGCCACGCCCATGATCAGGATGGCGCACATGACCTCGATCAAAGAAAAACCGCCTTGGTGAGATCTCGCGCTCATGGGTGTGCCATCGCGGTTATTTGCACGCGCGAGGTGATAGGGTTGATGCGCAGAGCCAGGCGGAAACCATCGCGGTCGGTCAGCAGAATCTGGCGTGCATCGGCCGTGCCGTCCGGATAAAAGGTAACAGCCTCTTCCCGCCGGATGGATGGAAAGTCGGCCGGAGTGCCGGAATCCGCGGAAGGTTCCTGGCCGGCGTCGTCCGGCGCATTCCTTCCGGGCTCGAGGATCTGGATGGTGATCCGGGCATCCAGTGCGCCTGAACCGCCCGAAACATCCTGCGCGGGATGGAAATCCGACCCGCCCCGCGTGCCGCGCTCCAAGAAATAGCGGTGGGCCAATCTGTCAAGACGAATACGATGCGGCCGGTTGATGGAAATGGCCCGGCTGCTGGCGAGATTGAAGGCGCCGGCCAATTCCCGACTGGTGGAGCGCAAGAGCGCGTCCTGAAAAGTGCCGTGCATTTCGGCCACGATCGCCAAGCTCATGATGCTGATGATGGCGACTACGACCAACATCTCCACTAGCGTAAAGCCGCGGCGGCGGCCGCCGCTATTTCGGCTGGAACGCATTCCTACCAATTTCCAATCTCCACGCCTTCGCTCCCGCTCGCCTTGTCGGGGTCACGTGCCCACAAGTCCGGACCGGTGGCGTGATGGGTGCCGGGATATTTGTATTGGTAAGGATGTCCCCACGGGTCGGGACGCAGCAACTTGATGTAGGGGCCGCGCCATTTCCCATCGTCATTGGACGGCTTCTCCACCAGGACCTTCAAGCCTTCTTCGGTGGACGGATAGGAGTCCATGTGGACATTGTACCTCTCCAAGGCGGCATCCAAGTCGGCGATGTTGCTTTTGGCGGTGGCGACCTTTGCATCATGGGTGACGCCGATAAATTTGGGAATTATCGTTGCGGCCAGAATGCCGATGACAATGACCACGACCATAATCTCAACCAGCGTGAATCCACTCCTTCTGTACCTTCTCGTGCGTATGTTCATGTTCTTTTATTTTTCCAGGGCCTGACTCATGTTGAAGATGGGCAGCAAAAGCGCAATGACCATGAAACCGACCAAAGCGCCCACCACCAGAATCAAGGCGGGCGCGAGCAGGGAAATCATGGTTTTGGTGCGCGCCCGCATGTGGCGCTCCTCGATGTCGGCCACTTTCAAGAGCATTTCGGGCAACATGCCCGATTCCTCGCCCACACTGATCATTTGCACCACGGTCTTGGGGAAAATACCCAGCTTGCGCAACGGCGCGGCCAACGAATCTCCCCCGCGCGTCTCCTCGGCCACCTGCGCGATCAACTTTCCCAATACCAGGTTGCCAATGGTGTTCTCCACGATTTTCAAGGCCGGAAGCAGCGACACTCCGCTCCTGGCCAGCGTGCCGAGGGTGCGGGCAAACCGGCTCAACGCCGCCGCCCGATAAACTCCGCCCAACACCGGGAGCGCCAACTTGACGCCGTCCCACTTCTCCGCGCCCCGGGGCGAACGCAAATACCAGCGCAGCCCGCCTATCGCTCCGGCCGCTCCCACCACGATGGGGATCCAGTAGTTCTGGATGAATCCACTGACCCGCAGCAAAATCACCGTGGGCAACGGCAGGGTGGTGGCCATTTCCGTCAGCATACTGAAGAGCTTGGGCATCACCACCGTCAGCAGCACCGTCACTGTGACAAAGCCGAAGCAGAGCACGAACACGGGGTAGGCCACTGCCGCCATCACTTCACCGCGCAATTCATCCTCATGCTCCAGCAGTTCGGCCAGATCCGTCATCACTTTGGGCAAGACACCCGCCTCCTCTCCCACCCGCACCATGCTGATGTAGAGTTTGCTGAACAACTTGGGGTGCTCTTCCAAAGCGGCGGAGAGCGCCGCGCCTTTTCTGACCGAATCGGCGATTTTCAGAACAATCGCCCTGAGGGCGAGATTCTCCTCCTCCTCACCCAATCCGTCCAGGGCTTGGGGAATTGGAATCGACGCGCCCAGCAGCGCACCCATCTCACGCGTGAACGCCGTGATGTCTTTGCCGGAAACGCGGCCGCCAACGCGGACGGCGCCAGCATGCTGCGGCGGCGTCAACACGGGGCGGGCCGCGGTCTCTCCGGTCGGAGCGCAGTTTTCGAGGACGGACGGAAAAAGTCCCCGCGCCCCCAGCAATTGGAGCGCGGATCTTCGATCTGCCGCCTCGATCTCGCCCTTGACCGGAGAGCCGTTTAATTCGACGGCCTGATAGCGGAAGGCCTTCATTCCAAAAGGTCTCCCGATGAAACCCGGAGTATCTCCTCTAGGCTGGTGATGCCCCGGGAGGCCTTGAGCATGGCATCTTCGTGCATTGTGATCATGGTCTTCTGCGCCACCGCTTTGAGTTCCACATTGGACCGTTTTTGCAAAATCAATTCCCTCAATTCAGGCCCGATGGCCAGCAATTCAAAAATGCCGATGCGGCCCCGATAACCCGTGCCGCGGCATTCTTCGCATCCCTTGCCATGATAAAAAATGCCCTCCACCCGCCGGGCGCCCATGGCATGGAGTTTGTCGCTCACGGACTTGGCCACTGGAGATTCCTCTTTGCACAGCGGGCAAATCTTGCGCAACAGCCGTTGCGCCAGAACTCCTTCCAGTGAAGAGGAAATCAGAAAGGCCTCCACCCCCATGTCCACCAGCCGCGTGACCGCGCCGGTGGAGTCGTTGGTGTGGAGCGTGCTGAACACCTGGTGGCCGGTCAGCGCGGCGCGGATGGCGATTTCCGCCGTCTCCGAGTCGCGGATTTCACCCACCATGATCACGTCCGGGTCCTGGCGCAGGATGGCCCGCAGACCGTTGGCAAAGGTGAAATTGCGCGTCGGCCGCACGGGAATTTGCGCCACGCCCGCCAGTTCGTATTCCACCGGGTCCTCAATGGTTACGATTTTCTTTTCCGGCGCGTAGATGCCTTGCAAGATCGAGTAGAGCGTGGTGGTCTTGCCGCTGCCGGTGGGGCCGGTCGCCAGAAAAAGGCCATGCGGCTTTTCCACAAGCCGCGTCATCAATTCCGAGCGCTCTCGGTCCAGCCCCAGTTCCATCGGCGTGAGCAGCCGGGAGTTCTTTTCCAGCAACCGCATGACCAGGCTTTCACCGTAAATGGTGGGCATGGTGCCGACCCGGATGTCCACGCGGGCGCCCCGGTGATTGATCTGGATATGGCCGTCCTGGGGCATAAAGCGCTCCGCAATGTTCATATCGGCCATGATTTTGATGCGCGAGACCAAGGCGGCATGAAGATTTTTTGGGGGTGGAGGCTTCTCTTGCAGCAGTCCGTCGATCCGATATCGCAATTGCAGCGTGGCCTCAAATGGCAGCATGTGAATATCGCTGGCCCGCTCGCGCAAGGCTGTGGAAATGATGAGGTTGACCAGATTGATCACCGTCGGTTCATTGGCCATGACCTCGATGTCGTGCAGGTTTTTGCCCTCCGCCGTGGCCGCCCGGTCCGGATGCAGGTTCTCGATCATCTGCTCGACCGTCACCTGGCAGGATTCGGCGATCTTTTCCAACAATTCGGCCGTTTCGACCGTTTGTTCCTCCACCTCCAATCCGGTCAGCAGCCGGATGTCATCGATGACCCGCTGATTGCCCGGCTCCGCCGTGGCCACGAGGATGGTGCCGCCGCCCATTTTCAGCGGCAAGACGCGGTGGCGCTTGATGAACTCGGCCGGCAGCGCGCCCACCGCCTCAGGCGACACCGCCAGACGCGCCGGGCTGCCGGCCCGGATGCCGTTGCTGCCGGCGTTGCTTTCAGATGGATTGCTCAACGGGTGCATACCAATACCTCCACGCGCTCACTCTCTGTGGCCATGACCTGCCTGCTGACAATTTGACTAAGTCAATCTGACACCCGCGCAGGGGAAAAGTTTCAAAAAATGTGAAAGAATCCGCCGGTCCGAACCGGCCGCACACGGCGCGTCTGGACCGCGCAAGCCAAGCCGCCAGACCGAAACCGCATCCTGCATCTTGCGCAATAATGTCATGAATAAAACTTATCGACAACTCTTTACTCCATCTCCGTGGGTGCGTAAACACTATTCGCCGCCGCCATTTTGGCTGGGGATGCATGCTGCCGGTTTTCCGGTGTCAGAAAGAATTGACAACCAGATCGTCTGCGGCGATAAACTCTTGAATCTTAAGAACTGGCACGGATGAACATCCAACTGCTTGCGTGGCTGAAGAAAAGTATCGTGCATCCGGCCAGGATGATGATTGCCGCGGCGCTGGCATTGCTGGCGGCCCGAGGTCTGGGATTATCGGAATTTTATTGGGCGCCGATCGCAGCCTTGATCGTTGTTCAATCGGACTCCAGCGCATTGCTGGCCACCTCCTGGCTTCTCCTGGCGGGGACCGCCTTGGGCGTCTCCGTGGGCGCTTTGCTGGCGACATATATTGGGCCGGGCGTGACTGTCTTCGCGCTCAGCGTGCTTGGCTTGGGCCTATTGTCGGCAACTCTGCGCCTGGACCGCCGCGCCAACCATTTCGCCACGATTGCCCTTGTCATTGTTTTGCTCGCAGGCCCTGCCAACCAGGCCTGGCACAGGGCACTTTACCGATTCATCGAGTTTTCGGTGGGAATCGTCATGGCACTGCTCCTTGGCGCGCTGTGGTCTGAGCCCTCCACCAGCCGCGTTAATATCCAGAACCAAAAACATTGAACAGAAGAACCAAAGCAATAGGAACTTATGAAAACGAAAACCAACAAAAGAGTCGCGGATGTGCCAAAGTGCTGGACGAACTGCGGCGCCGGACGCCATTTTTTCCTGCGATGTCGGCACCCCCACGATATGGGCCGCCCGCTATTTGAGGATGAACGGCCAGCGGCGTTTGCTCGGCTCATTCTCGCATGGGTCCATGGCCAACGCCTTGCCGCAGGCCATCGGAGCGCAAGTTTCCCATCCCCATCGGCAAGTCGTTACTTTGTCAGGCGACGGCGGTCTCTCTATGCTGTTGGGCGACCTACTCACGCTGCGTCAACTCCATTTGCCGGTCAAGATAGTTGTTTTCAACAACAGCGCCCTCGGCTTTGTCGAACTCGAAATGAAAGCGGCCGGGATTTTGGACTTCGCCACGAATCTGCCGAATCCTGACTTCGCGCAGATGGCAACCGCCGCCGGGGTGCTAGGTTTGAAGGCGGAATCGCCGGCGCAAGTGCGTCCCATGCTGGCCGAAGCCCTCCAATATGACGGTGCGGCGCTGGTGGAAGTCGTGGTCAATCGCCAGGAACTCTCCATGCCGCCCACCATTCAGTTGGACCAGATGATGGGATTCAGCCTTTACGTGATCAAGGCTGGCTGGACGGCCATGGGACGGAAATCCTGGATCTGGCCAAAACCAATCTGCTCCGCTGACGCCAAGCAATCTCCCATTCAAAATTGCCCCGACCTTTTTTGGCCGATTCCTCGAAATTCCTCGAAAATTATGGAATACCCCGGAAATAAGCGAATTTATCCATCTATGCCGCTAGGTCGGCATAGCCCTGTAAATGCCTTCAACCTAGAGCAACATAACACATTACACCTGCAGCTGCAATGGCTATTTTGAAAAATAATGTAAAGTAATTCTTATTTTAACAATAAATAATGAATTATATTGCTCTTTATCGGCCGTTCTGATCATGTTGGGATATTCAAACGAATCCCGACCACGGTCACGGCGTAAAATCCTCCCAGGCGAAATATCAATTCCGCTCTCATCTTCCTTGGCTGCGATCTGCCGCAATTCCAAAGACGCTTATGAAAAGAATGATCGTCTCCAATTGCAATATTGTCGCTGCATCCCTCCTTTTCTTCATCCTCCTCCTTTGTCCGGCCCTCTGAAAGGGTCGCTGACACTGGAAATTTTTCAGGAGAAGAAGGAGACCACATTTTTCATGGATTACCCTCGGGACCGTGTGCTGGCGGGAGGCTCTATATTCTGGTGGGACACGAACGGCAAGTGGCACGAATTATGACCGTCGCCTTGCGCTATTAGCGAGGCGTTGCGGATGGTTGTGTCTCGCGCCACCGAAGGCATAAGTCATGGGCAGCTTCCGGCCAAGTGGGAAAATTGAAAGTGAAACCATGCTGGGTGCGGGGTGCGGTGCGGCCAGATTGACCGGCCCTTTGAGCGCATCGTGCTCGATCAGATAGTAAATGGCGCGGATGAAATCCTGATCGTGAATCCACGAGACAAACTGGCGTCCATCCCCGGCACGTCCGCCGAGGCCGTGTCGTACCAAGCCGAGCAAAACATCGAATACGCCGCCGGAATCGGGGCTCATGGTCATGGCCGACCGCAGTTTGACCTTGCGTGTTTGCGGCACCGTTGCTTCATCTAATGCGCGTTCCCATGCCGTGGCCACTTCAATGCTGAAGCGCCATGTATCCGGCGCGTGTGCATCCGATCCTCCCAAGATGCCAGTGTCTTCGTCATTCGGCGCGTCGTAGCGGTGCGCGTAGATCGTGGCGGTGCTGGCCTGAAGCCAGACGCGCGGAGGCCGAGAGGCATGAGCGATTGCTTCGCCAACGACTCGCGTGGAATGGACTCGTGACTCAACGATAACGCGGCGGTTCTCAGAGGTGTAGCGGCAGTTCACGCTGCGCCCGGCCAATTGATGATTACATCCGCCCCGTCGAACTCGGATGCCCAATGGCCCAGCGTGTGCGCATCCCACGCCACCACACGCCAAGGGGCGGTCACTGGTTTGCGGCTGAGAACGACCACCTCGTTGCCATCCCGGTGGAAAGCGCGCGCGAGGATCGTTCCCACTTGTCCCGTGCCACCGGGGATGATTACCTTCATGTCCTTGGCCTTGACTTTGGGTTTAGGGCGGATGTTTGTCAATGGTTTGCCACAACCCCTTGATTTTCGACTTCTTCCGGGCTTTTCCGGGCTATTTTGGCAACGCCAGATGCCGACGAGCCGTTGGAGAATTTCCCCTCTCCGTCCGAGACTGCGCCGTTTGATTCCCCTTAAAAGACGACGCCTCAACCGGCCCAGACTCGGACTGCGCCCCTTGAGATCAGCGTGGCCGTGAAGTCGTTGTCAACAGGATTGCGCCTCATTGCCCCCGCAACACTGCTGCCAATGCCATCACCGCCAGGGAAAGGAAGGCGTCGAAAGGAGGGAGGCTTTTTAGGGTGTCAGTTCCGGTTGTCCGCTCTCGCGGAGGGGGAAAAATCAGACGGTGCTTTTACTCGCTCTAGCCGTCGCGAGGGGCGGCCATCTTTTTTTCTTTTAGCCGCTGTCGGCTGCTTTCCGTGCGGGTTGCACCGGGGTGGTGGACGGGGCGTGTACAGAGTTATTCTTCAAGCAACCTGACCAAGAGCAGCGATTATACTCTTTACTTCGGAGCCAACTTGACCAATGAGGTTGATCCTGCGGGCAATTCAACCTCGTTCTCCTATGCGGACCCAGTCTCCCAGGCTGGACCGACCAGCAGGACGCTTACTTTAGCCTTTTGGGCAGCATGACCACACCTTATGGAACGACTTCGTTTGATTTCGGAGCTTCCAACGCCGCCGGAGAAGCGGATTTAGCCTATGAATATTGCCACGTTACGGAAGCTGATGGCGGGCAGCAAATGTTCATGTTTGCGAAAGGGAATGACTTTACAGGTCAGCAATTGGGGTCGCATCTCAACAGGTTAGCAATTGGGGTCGCGGTCAGCAACTGGGGTCGCATCTCAACATTCGACATTTATCAAGGCCTCGCGCCTGGCGACGGTCTCCGGCGGGACGAACAACGCGACATATTCGCTCGTTGCCAATTCGTCGTTGGTGGGGCAGACTTGGCCCGTGAGATACCGGACTGCACAAAATAATGTCCCAGCCAAGCCGCCTGAAGCTGTGTGACAACATCCACCTCGGCATCAGGCCTTGTGGGATGTATGCTGCGTTGTGTTGGAAAAGGCACTGCTCGTTCAGTAGCATGTTGTGTTGAGATCGTTGCCGCTATCGGTGTGGTGCCGCCATTTCATGGCACACCGCTATGCAACTTTAACCACTGCACGTGTCTGCTGAGTCATGGAGCAGCCGGAGCGTTTGGATGTGACATCAAACTGAAAATATGCTTGGCGAATGCAATCGATGACCCGCAATAGAAATAACATGAACATCTTTATTGCTTCAATTGGCTTTGGCATTATTACGCTATTTGCAGGCGGCTGCTCGAGCAATCGCCCCGCACCCGCTGAACAACAGGAACGTATTAATCAATCGGGTCATGGCGTTGACACAAATGCGTTTGACAGTGTCTCAAGCGAACTGGCCGTCACTTCCATTTTAGATCAAATCGAACTTTTGTATTCCCTAACCGGACTTCATAATGTGCAGGAGTTGAAGTCAGAGTTAAAAGGTCATTTATTCGCTGCACTGGACATAATCGAGGCCAATGAGCGGTTGTTTCCATCAACGGTCTCCGCTGTTCAAAGGAATAGGGATTTCATCGCTGGCACAGCCTGTAGACAGGCAAGTCTGCCGGTCGATCCGAATGTTATTAAAGTATCATTGGGAAGTCCGCTCAGGCACTCGGAGGCTGAACTCGTTCGCTTAACAAAAAACGTCCCATCTACTAACGTTCACGCGTTTGAGCGGATGGTATTAGATAGCGAGTTGGCCGACTTAGGCTTTTATTTGAATTTCACGCAGCGAACAGGCGAAGATTTCGATCGTGCCAATAGTCGGATTGCCGCTTATCTCAGTTCCTGGCTGACTGCCGCGGATTTTTATATAGATTTTTTTCCGGAATCGGAATACGCACAGAGGATTCAAGACGATAGATCCTACAGAGCAGCGAAGGAATGGCGGAAACATGTAAAGGTAACATTTAAGTAAACAGGCGAGTAAAAAGTGTAGGGTTCGTAGATTTAACCGGTGCGTAAAGGGGTCAGTTAATGATAATGTAATAAAGTGGAAGCGTTGTAGCCATTGGGGTCGCATCTCAACATTCGACATTTCGCCTTAAATGGGTCGGTTCCGGGTCGGTTTCTCACATTGCCACATTCCGGAGACGCCAACAATATGGTCTATGCTATCCGTCTGTCAGCCGGCTGACCAATCGTTGGAGTGTGGCCAAGACCAACACGGTTTATGCCTACGACAACGTTGGCAACCTCACCAACGTAACATATCAGTCCGGTCAACTGCTAAAGTTTTTTTACGACAACATCAACGAGTTGACCAGCATGTCCGGCCCCATCGGGACGACAACGTTCACCTACACGCCGGGGCAACAATTGGCCTCCGAGACCGGCACGCGGGCCAGCGACACCGTCACTTACAGTTACACGGACCGGCTGCGGATGGGGCTGAATTTGCAGCAGCCCAACGCCTCCGTCTGGGTGCAGAATTACAATTACGACCTGGCCTATCGGATGAGCGTCGTAACCTCACCCGCTGGGGCGTTCACGTACACGTACAGTCTCGGCACGGGAGGGGCGAGCGCTGCGAGCACCCTGATTTCCCATCTCGCGTTGCCGAACGGCGCCTTCATCACCAACACTTTCGACAACATGGGCCGCATGCTGGGGACCTGGCTCACTAATAGCGCCAGCAACATCGATTCGAGCGTGTACACGTACAACGCCGGCAATTTCACCCCGTGAGAGATGGGCCATCCATCGGATCGGACACGCGTTGAGCCGTTGCGATCGAGGGACGCGTCCGCTTGGTCTTTGATTTTTCTCACGGGGCAAGGCGGACCCAGGTCACCTGCACCGGCGAGAACACCGCCGCCTACAGGTATGACGCCATTGGCAAGTCATCGCCGATCAGGCGTCCGAGGTCAGCGGAGAGGCGACTCGATATAATGAGCAGCTTCACTACGTCTTCGACCCGGTCGGCAACCTGAATTATCGGACGAACAACACGCTGATCGTGAATTTCGCGGTTAGTTCGGCTAACGAATTGACTGTGAACACCAACCGTGGCAAATTGACCGTCATGGGTACGACCACGTCAACGGCTACGAATGTCACTGTGAACGGCACGAATGCCTTGCGTTACAATGACGCCACTTTTTCGGCGACCAACATGCAGTTGACGACGAGCTACACGGCCACCGCCGCAGCTAGTTATGGCCGGCATTCGACCAACACCGTGAACGTGAGCATCGCCACCAACACAACCTACCAATTCGACGGCAATGGCAATCTAACAAACGATGGTCTGCGCAGTTTCGCTTACGACAACGAGAACCAATTGCTGCAGGTTTGGGTGACAAACCAATGGCTCTCGCAGTTCGCGTATGATGGGAAGATGCGCCGGAGAATGCGTCAGGAATATACGTGGCAGAACAGCGGATGGGTGCAAACCAACCAGGTTTATTATTTGTACGACGGCAACGTCGTCATTCAAAAGCGCAACATCAACAACCTGCCCACGACAACCGACACCGGCGGACTCGACCTCAGCAGCACCCTCCAAGGCGCAGGAGGCATCGGCGGTCTGCTGGCCATGACATTGAACACAGCCTCAGGGCCTGCAGCCTCGAATTCAATATATTACCACAGCGATGGCAACGGCAACGTGACGATGCTCATCAACCCCTGGCAATACATTGTCGCCAAATATCTGTACGACGCATTTGGCAACACGCTTTCAGCCGCTGGTACCCTCGCACAACAGAATCTCTATCGCTTTTCAAGCAAAGAGGCCCATCCGAATTCAGGCCTAGTCTATTACCTCTACCGCTATTGTGATCCCAATTTGCAGCGATGGCTAAATAGAGATCCTATTGAGGAAAAGGGAGGATTAAATTTGTATGCGTTGGCGATGAACCAAACGGTCAATTCTGTGGACTTTTTTGGTCTAAAGATGAGTCCAGGTGACTGTCAAAGGTTAGAACGAAAGTGGAGGAAGGCTGAGGAGGCAGCACAGGCTGCGGCAGATACAGGAGCTTGGAACGCGCAAATACTTGAGGATGAGGCGCAACGGTTACACAACAGTTGGATTCGTTACTGTGAAGATCCGCCAGGTCCAGGCACCCCTTGGTGGTGCCCGGTTTTCAGACCTTGGCCCGTAATCCCAGATAATCCTAGTCTCAACCTAACAGGATTCTGTTCCAATCATGTTATGTGGTGTATTGCAGGCGCCTCTAGCGTAGTTATAGTTTCGTGTGCAGCGCTAGGACCATTTTGTCTGGGGTTCCTTGCCTTCTAATATGACTAAAATGATAAAGCTGGATGGTGGTGAAGTTGTCTGGTTTGGGCAAAGTCTCCGTGAAATTGAAGAACTTTACTCATGTAAGGCAATTCAGGGGAATTTGCGCTACAGTAGAAAAGGGATAGACATGATTATCAAACTCAAGAATGTGTTGCTGGAGTTCGATTCTGGTCGGCTCAAAGTCATTGAGTTCACCCACCCATATGAATTTGTGAATTCACTGGCACCTTACAAGGAGCAATGGAAAAACTTGGACCCGGTCGATGGAACGGGAATATCTGGCGGTATGTCCCGCGTTCATTTTATCTCATACCTTAGATCCTGGGAAGAAAGGGCTAAGGAACTCGGAGCGAAAAGCTGTAATTTTGATGATCTATTCGGGAATCAATATTTGATTTCGTTTGAAAAAAATACATTCAGGGACATGATTCATGTCAGCTTGGGTCCCAGCCGTAGAACTGGAGGGAGAGGAAGGTGGTCGGACGGTTGGACGTTTTTTTTCACAATCGATTCTGTTCACAAAATGGCCGACAAAAAGCCTGGCGTGCTTGAATCTATATCCTGTTTTCGAGATGAATTTAACACCGTAGCGAGGGCGCAGACAGGAATCATCGGACAATAAGCGCTGTCAATGAAGGCCGTGAGGGTCAGCCATTGGGGTCTCATGTCAAGCAGAATAAACGTTGTCCATCCGCTTTTTTAAAACGGTCTTTCCTGGGCGCTTCAAACAGTCTTCACGGTCCGATGCGAGCCTGCCTTTTCATTCATGGAATCTTGAGTAAAATAGTCCAAGCCCAGTTGCGCCTGCGCGCGAACCAGAGCCGCTTTCGGCCTCGCGTTCGCCGCGGATTCTTTGATAATGTCCGGCATGACGTCTCCTTTAATCACAGCCGCCCGCGAGTTGGCGGTGGAAGCGGAAAAACTCCGGTTTGGAGCGCCCGTCAGCCATGTCTATAATCCTCTCCTTTACGCCTGGAACGGGCATGAGATTTACCTGCGGCGCTTCGGCGCGGCGCCCAAAGAGGTGATCTTCCTGGGCATGAATCCGGGGCCATTCGGCATGGCGCAGACGGGCGTGCCTTTTGGCGAGATTTCCGCCGTGCGGGATTGGATGAAGATTCGCGCCGCCATCGGACGCCCGGCGCGCGAGCATCCCCAACGGCCCGTCCTGGGTTTTGACTGTGCGCGTTCCGAAATCAGCGGTAAACGGTTGTGGGGATTGTTCGCGCAGCGGTTTGGCCGGGCGGAACAATTTTTTGCGCGCCACTTCATTGTCAATTACTGCCCGCTGGCGTTTTTGACCGCCAGTGGAAGCAATTTAACCCCCGACAAACTCCGTCCGCTGGAACGGGAACGGCTGGGCCGGGTTTGCGACGCCCATTTGCGGCGGGTCCTGCAGACGCTGCGGCCCAAGTGGGTCATAGGCGTCGGCGGGTTTGCCAGGGAGCGCGCGGAAATCGCAGCGGCGGGCTTGCCCGTGCAAGTGGGACAGATTCTCCATCCCAGCCCGGCCTCTCCGGCGGCCAACGCCGGTTGGGCGGCCAAAGCCGCGGCGCAGTTGGAAGCGGCGGGAGTCTGGTGAGTTCAAGATTCATGAAAGCCTCAGGGCTCCTGATCTCGTGGATCCGGGTATTCAATTGACCCCGCCGGCCGCAACTCCTGGTATTTCTGTTGTTATGCCAGCGCCGCCTCCTACCCTGTTTTTGTATGGTGACGGATGGGCCGCCACGGCTTGTTCCAGCAAGCTAAAGAACCCATCGGGCCAGCGCCAGGATGACAGGGCTCGGCTGTGGCATGGATACAATTCTATCGATCGGCCAGCGGGAATTCAAACCGAGACACTGCCCTGCGGCGCCGCGCCAGAGAAAATCGATCTCTGATTCGCGATGAAAATGGCCACGGCGTGATGGTCCGCAGGCACTTGACAACCATGTGCCGGGGAGTATGGTCGAGTGGGCAAGCACCAAAAACTTAAAATTAAACTGGTAGAATGAACGTTATGAAAATACGCCGCATTTCTTATTACGCTTCCACGGCGGCCCTGGCCGCTCTTTTGCCACTGGCAGTTGTGACTAGCCGCGCCGCTTCCACCCCGTCCAATCTGGACGCTGATCGCGCCGTGCTCCAACAAGCGCAGCTACAACGGGTTGACTGGGATGACGTCAAACGGCACAAGCTGCGCCACGCCTATTGGCTTCTGGAACAGGCCGATCGCGATTACGGCGGCCATAAGGGCAAGGCGATGGAGGAAATCAGAAGAGCGGGCAAGATCATGGGCATAGATTTGCATGGCGAAGGCTACGGCGGTGAACACCAACCGTGGTCCGATGAACGGCTGCGCGAAGCCCGGCAGTTGTTGGTAGATATTGTCGATACACGCCACGTCCATGAGCACGAACATATCTGGAAGGCCATTAAAGAGATTGACAGGGCGCTGGAGTTGAAGTAAATGCTTTTCATCGCGTTGGCCATCCGCTAATTGCGGCTCCTTGATCAGGTCTTCCTCGAGGTCGAGCCATCGGCTTTTGGTTTGGCCGGCTCGGCGGCCTTCTTTTCCTTCTTGGCGCTTTCGGTCGAGCCGCTGGAACTGGCGGTTGCGTCTTTCTTGACACTGTCGATTGAACCGCCGGAGCTGGTGGCTGAGTCTTTCTTGGCGCTTTCCGTTGAGCCACCGGCGCTGGCGGCAGCCTCTTTCTTGGCCGCGGCTTTGTAACTTTCGCTCCGGTAATCGGTTTCGTAGAATCCGGTGCCTTTAAAAATCAAACCGGCGCCCGCGACCACGGCGCGTTTGACCTTGCCCTTGCCCCAGGTTTTGCGCAGGCACAAGTCTTTGGGACAAATCGTCAGTGCCTTGTCGGTGATGGGCTGATACTTCTCAAAGTGGTGCTGGCACTTGGAGCAAACGTATTCGTATGTCGGCATAAAATTTCAAAACTTCAAATATAACAGAATCCCCCGATTTTCAAGGGGCCATGTTGCCTCAACCGCCAATGCAGCTCATCGTCCGGGCGGGCTGGACGAATTCCGCCTCGCCAATGTGGTGCCGGGCTTCCTTCTGCCAAACCACCTCGCGCAGAAAATCGCGGATCGCCTCGTCTGCCGCCCCGGCGCGCAACAACCCTCTCAAGTCGTGTTCGGCCATGCTGAAGAGGCAGGCGCGGATTTTCCCATCCGCAGTCAAGCGAAGGCGATTGCAATGGCCGCAAAAAGGTTCGCTCACCGGGGCGATGATCCCGATTTCCGCCTGGCCGCCGGGCAGCGCCCAGCGTTGCGCGGTTTCGGACGCATGGCGTCCGGCCACGGGTTGCAGAGCGTAACGCGCTTGCAGACGTTGCAGAATCTCGCGGCCGGGCACCACCAACTCCCTGTGCCAGGCGCGGCCGGAATCCAGCGGCATGAATTCAATGAAGCGAAAGACCAGATTCTTCCTCAGGGCGAATTCCGCCAGGCTCTCGATCTCGTGGTCATTGATGCCGCGGATCATGACGGCGTTGACTTTGACCGGCTGAAGCCCGAGTTCCCGCGCCAGGTCGATGCTCTCCAAAACCAACTCCAGGCCGTCGCGTCCCGT
This sequence comes from Verrucomicrobiales bacterium, assembly GCA_003140095.1. Taxonomy (GTDB): domain Bacteria; phylum Verrucomicrobiota; class Verrucomicrobiia; order Limisphaerales; family Palsa-1400; genus Palsa-1400. The sequence continues at coordinate 27,751 of PLIU01000279.1, forward strand.
GATTTTTTTGAAATTGGCCGAGTCCAGCGAGTCCAGGCTAAAGCTGACGCGGCGCAGGCCGGCGTCGCGCAGGGCGGTCGCCTTGCGGGGAAAGAAAAAGCCGTTGCTGGTCAGCGCCAGGTCGCGAATGCCCGGAATGCGCGCTATCTTTTCCACCAATTTTTCCAGTTGCTGCCGCAGCAGCGGTTCGCCGCCGGTCAAGCGCACCTTTTCGATGCCCAGGCCGGCGGCCAGCGTCACGACGCGCTCAATTTCCTCAAAAGTCAGGATGCGGTCGTGGTGCTGCCACTGGCGGGTGATGCGAGCGGCGGAGGCGGGCGGCTGGCCGAACCGGTTCTGATAGAAATTGGCGGCCTCCTCCGTTTCCGGCAGGCAATAGAGACAGCGGAAGTTGCAGCGGTCGGTTACGCTCACGCGCAAATCCTGCAGCACGCGCCCATGCGAATCGACTAATCGTTCAGACTTCAAGCTTGCTCTCCTCAGGGCAGGCGGGTCTCGCGCCGGCGAAAAGGCCAGCCCAAAAGGACACGCTTGGAACACTCATTTTGGCGGCGCATTGGTGGAAGCAGGCGTCTGGATTTTCACGCCGCCGCCCTGCCTCAACTCCACAGTCGCGCCGCTGCTGGCTTCAGAGGGGACAACAGCAGCCGCATGTTGCGTCAATTGTTCGCCCCCCTTCTGGATGAAACTGGCGTCCATGCCCCGGCGCGTCCATTCCAGCCGGCGGGAAATGGCGGCCTCGGTCTTCAATTTGCGCAATTGCTCGCGCACGGCGGTGATGTTGTTGAATTTTTTCTCCATGTCCGCCTCTTCGTTTTGCAAAATCTTAAGTTCCTTCAACAGAAAAACCTGGTCGCCTTGCGATTTGGCCAGCTTTTCTTGCGTGGCCGCAATATGGGCCTGGACATTGGTGATGGAGACGCGCAGAGCGGCGGCCTCCTTATCCAAAGACTGGTTCTCGCTTTCCAGTTCGGAGATTTTCTCGTCTCGTTGCGCCAGCGCGACGGCGTTGGAATCGGCTTGAGCTTTGGCCTCAGCCGCCGCCTTCTCCAGGTTGGCCTCCGCGGTGTGGAGATTGGCCTCACTGAGGGCCAGCTTGTTGGAAGAGTCGGCCCGCGTCGCCGCCAGGTTCGTTTCCAGCATCTGGTTGACCGCTTCCGATTCGTACAGTTGCTTTTTGACGCTGATGACCGTGTTGGACGCGGTGGCGCTGTTCTGGGCGGCTTCGCTTCTTTGATCGGAGGCCTGCTTGTTGACAACAATCAAGGCGATGCCCAAACCGACGGATACCAGCAACAGAACGAAAATTAGGCCCTTATTGTTCATGACAACAACATCGGGGTAAAAGTGGCATTTAGCAAGCTCGCATGTCCAGGGTGTCGAAAGAAAGGCTCATCCAACAGCCGCCGGAGCGCCAGGATGATGCCGTCCTCCTTCATACATGCGGGCCCCTCGATAATATGCTTCCGCCGTCTCGGCCAACCTGCTAGAAAGCTCTCATGGCTGACAAGTTGACTATCGGTTTCCTGGGCGGCGGCAAAATGGCCGCGGCGCTGGCCAAAGGCGTCCTCTCTGCCGGCTTGGCCAAGACGGCGCACATTCGCGCTAGCGACCCCCTGCCGGCGGCCCGTTCCGCTTTCGCCGGCCAGACAGGCGCCAAGACGACTGCTTCTAATATCGAAGTCGTCCAATTCGCGCGCATCCTCATCCTGGCCGTCAAGCCAGGCTGCGTGCCGGAGTTGCTCGACGAGATTCGCCCGGTCATCACTCCTGGCCATTTGCTCATTTCCATTGCGGCGGGCGTGCCCATCGCAAAGTTGGAAGCTGGGCTGGCCCAGGGCGCACGGGTCATCCGCGTCATGCCCAACTCACCCGCGCTGGTGGGGGCGTCGGCCTCGGCCTACGCGCTGGGTAAATCAGCGACGGAGGCGGACGCCGCTTTGGCGCATCAAATTTTCTCCGCCGTCGGCCTCGCCTTTCCATTGAAGGAATCGCTGCTGGACGCCGTCACCGGATTGAGCGGCAGCGGACCCGCTTACGCCTACCTGATCATTGAGGCGTTGAGCGATGGCGGCGTGGCGGGGGGGTTGCCGCGCGAGGTGGCCACTAAGCTGGCGGCGCAGACTTTGTTGGGCGGCGCCAGGATGGTGCTGGAGACGGGCCTTCATCCCGGCGCGCTCAAAGACATGGTGACCAGTCCCGGCGGCACGACCATCGAGGGCCTGCACGAATTGGAAAAAGGCAAGCTGCGCGGCGTCTTGATCAACGCCGTCCGCGCGGCGACGGAGAAATCCCGCAAACTCGGCCAAGGCTGATCCCATGTTCCGTCCGTGCATCGATCTGCATGAAGGCAAGGTCAAACAAATTGTCGGAGCCAGCCTCACCGGCCAGCCGGCGGATTTGCGCACCAACTTTGTCTCCGCGCGGCCCAGCCGCTGGTTCGCCGAACTCTACCGGCGCGACGGCCTGCGCGGCGGCCATGTCATCATGCTCGGACCGGGCAACGAAGCGGCCGCGCGCGAAGCGCTGGCTGCCTATCCGGGCGGCTTGCAGGCGGGCGGCGGCATCCAGTTGGAAAACGCCGCCGCCTGGCTCGAAGCGGGCGCTTCGCACGTCATCGTGACTTCCTGGATTTTCCGCGACGGACACCTGGATTGGGAGCGGCTCCAAGCTTTGGCGGCCGCCATCGGCCCGAGCCGACTCGTCCTCGATCTGAGCTGCCGCAAAAAGGGAGCGGACTACTTTGTCGTCACCGACCGCTGGCAAAAATTCACCGACTTGAAAATCGAACCGGACACTTTGGGCCGGCTGGGCCAATGGTGCGACGAGTTTTTGGTCCATGCGGCCGATGTCGAAGGCTTGTGCCGCGGCATCGATTGGGAACTGGTCGGGCACCTGGGCCGCTGGTCCCCGCGGCCGGCGACCTACGCCGGCGGGGCCAATGCGTTGCGGGACCTGGAGGACGTGGCCCGCGCGGGCGGCGGCAGAATTAACCTGACAATCGGCTCGGCGCTCGATATTTTTGGCGGATCGTTGGTTCGTTACGAGGACGTTGTAGCATTGAACCGCAAGCTCGAGAATGAAAGAGAGTCAAGATGATACATCAAAAAATCCTGGGCCTTTTGCTGGCCTCCTCCTTCCTGCTGCGCGCCGGCGGCCAGCCAGCCGATGCCCCCGACGCCGCGCCGGCGGGCAGGCGAAACAGAAACGCCGAACGGAACCCCACGGAACAGAAAACCGAAGAGCCAAAAAAAGAGGCCGCCGCTGGCAAGGAGAAGGAGAAGGAACCCAAGGACGAGCTTACGGAAACGACCAACACCGTGACGATCGGGGGCGCTGAAGTAAAGTATAAAGCCACGGCGGGGACCATGATCATCAAGGACGAGGAAAGCAAGCCGCTGGTATCCTTCTTCTTCATTGCCTACACCAGCCTGGAGAACACGAACCTGAGCGAACGGCCCATTACCTTCGCGTTCAACGGCGGTCCCGGTTCGTCCTCCGTCTGGCTGCACCTGGGCCTGCTGGGCCCCCGGCGGGTTTATCTGAAGGAAGACGGCGGGATGCCCCCTCCACCCTTCCGCTTGGTCAATAACGACCAGTCGTTGCTGGACCAGTCCGATCTGGTTTTCATCGATCCCGTCAGCACTGGTTTCACCCGCACCGTGCCCGGCGAGGACCCTTCCAAATATCACGGCGTCGATCAAGACCTGCGCTCGGTGGGCGATTTTATCCGGCGCTACACCACGCGCTACAATCGGTGGTTGTCGCCAAAATTTCTGATTGGTGAGAGCTACGGCACGACGCGCGCGGCGGGTCTGGCCGGCTATTTGGAAGACAGTTACGGCCTCTACCTCAACGGCATCGCGCTGGTTTCCGCCGTGCTGGACTTTGGCACCATCAGCTTCAACCCGGGCAACGATCTGCCCTATATTTTCTACCTGCCCACCGAAACGGCCACCGCCTGGTACCATAAAAAACTGGCGCCGGACTTGCAGGCTGACCAGAACAAGGCCTTGAGCGAAGCGGAGAAGTACGCCCTTGGCCCCTACACCGTGGCCCTGATGCAAGGGGCCAATTTGCCGGCGGCCGAGCGCGCTTCCGTGGTCAAGGAACTGGCGCGCCTGACCGGGTTGTCCGAGGATTATATTGATCGCGCCAACTTGCGGGTGCGCGCCTCGCAGTTTTTCAAGGAACTCCTGCGCAAGGAGCGGCTGACGGTCGGCCGTTACGATAGCCGCATCACCGGGCAGGACTACAATTCGGTGGGAGAATCCGCGGAGTACGATCCCAGCTACACGACCGCTCTCGGCCCGTTCGCGTCCACCTTCAACGATTATATCCGGCGCGAGTTGAAATTCGAGAGCGACCTGCCGTACGAGGTTCTGACCAGCAAAGTGCAGCCGTGGGACATGGGCCAGGCGCGCAATCGTTACCTGGACATCGCGGAGAACCTGCGCGAGGCGATGACGCATAATACTTATTTGAAAGTCTTTGTGGCTAACGGGCATTACGACTTGGCCACGCCGTATCTGGCCACCCGCTACACATTTGATCACATGGGACTGCCGCCGGACCTTCGCGGCAACGTGAGCATGGGCTATTACGAAGCCGGACACATGATGTATCTCAACACGCCCTCCCGCGTCGCGTTGAAGGAGGACCTGGCGCGGTTCCTCCGTTCATCGCTGCCCCCCAAATAGCCTCGTCAAACCGCCCGCGCCCGGCGCAAACTCCCCCGTGCGTTTGCTCGACCGTTACTTACTGCGCGAGTTGCTCGTGCCGCTGGGATATTGTCTGGGCGGATTTCTGATCTTTTACGTCGCGTTCGATCTGATCTTCCAGATCAACCGCTTTCTCGATGCCCGCCTGTTGTTCTGGGACATTGTGGAGTACTACGTCGTCACGCTGCCCGAATTGCTGGTCGAGCAGGTGCTCCCGGTCTCGTTGCTGCTGGCCTTGCTCTACTCCACGACCAACCACAGCCGTCATAATGAACTGACGGCCATACGCGCGGCGGGGATCGGTTTGTGGCGTCTGGCGGTTCCGTACTTCGCGGTCGGCGCGCTCTTTGGCGCGGCGGTCTTTCTCATCGGCGAATTCTGGTTGCCCTCCGCCGACGCTCGGGCCAAATTCATCCTGGAGCGCCGCCAGATGGAACCGGGCCAGCGGGACGAGGCCACCAGGCTGGATTTTTACAACGACGCCACCCGCAGCGATTGGAACATGGGCCGGTTCAACCGCCTCACTTCCGAAATCCTGCAACTCCGCCTGGCGACCACCTTGTCGAACGGCTCGGTCCGCACATTGGATGCCGGACGCGCCCTCTACCGCGACGGCCATTGGCTCTTATACGGCGTGCTGACATGGATACGGTTGCCGAGCCAGTCCGCGCCGAGTCCGGCCGGCAGCAATGCGGTGCTGGTGCTCACCGTGCCTGAGACACCGGCGTGGATCCAAAGCGAACTCAAATTCAACACCTTGAGCGCGGCCGATGCCGCCAAGGGTCCGGTGTTTTCCATCCGCGAAATCATGGACTACCTGCGGCTGCACCCCCAGACCGATCCGCGCAAAAAATCGATACTCTTAACTCAACTGCAAGGGCGGCTGGCCGCGCCGTTCACGTGTCTGGCGGTGGTGCTGATCGCGTTGCCTTTTGGCGCGCGGGCCGGGCGGCACAACGTTTTTGTGGGCGTGGCCAGCAGCATTTTTATTTGCTTTGCCTATTTTATACTGCAACGCATTTCTTTTGGCCTGGGCGTGGGCGGCTATCTGCCGCCGATTCTGGCCGCCTGGCTGCCCAATATCGTGTGCGGCGGCACGGGGCTGCTGCTGCTGGCCAGAGTGCGGTGAGAATCCAAACCTTTCATTTCCCTAGGTTCGCGTGATGCACCGCGAAGGCTTTGAGGAAGCGGGCCATTTCGTCTTTCTTGCTTTCACCCATCGCCAGCACGTCCTGATGCACCAGCACACCCGCCTTCTCGTCGCCGCCGGCCTTGTTGGTGATGCACGAGATGCCCGCCACAGCCAGGCCGCATTGCCTCGCCACGATCGCTTCGGGCACCGTGCTCATGCCGATGGCATCGGCGCCCAGGCGGCGAAAGGCCCGGATTTCCGCCGGCGTCTCGTAGTTGGGGCCGGAGACGGCCAGGTAAACGCCGGTGTGCAGGCGCAACTTGCTTTTCTTGGCCGCCATCTGCGCCACTTTGAGCATGCGCCGGTCATAAACCCGCGTCAGATCCACAAACCGCGGCAAGCCCGGCAGGGCCGGCCCCCGCAATGGGTTGGCGCCCATGAAATTGATGTGGTCCGTCAGCGCCATGAAGTCGCCGGAACGATAAAGGCGGTTGACCGCTCCCGCCGCATTGGTCAACAATAACGTGCGGATGCCCAATTCCGCCAACACCCGCACCGGGAACGTCAGCCGTTCCATTTCCACCCCTTCGTAATAATGCGTGCGACCCTTGAGCACCAGCACCGGGACGTTATCGAACGTTCCCACCACCAGCTTGCCAGCGTGGCCGGTGACGCCGACGGTCGGGAAGCCGGGCAACTGGCCGTAGGCGAATTCGCGCGCGACCTCCAGATGCGTGATGGCTTGTTGGAAGCCGCTGCCCAGCACCATGCCCAGCGCGGGGCGCAGACCGGTTTCCTTGCGCAACAGCGCCGCCGTGATTTTGGGGTCGAAAATCATACGCCTCCCTGGATTATTGGCTCATCCCCCTGCCCCAGCGCAACGCTTTTCGCGCCGGACTGGGCCTGAATGCCACTGTTCTTGGGTTGATTTATGGGCCGCCTCCCGTAATCTCTGTGATAACGATCTGCTATGCAATTGAACAATGATGAGATTCGCCGTTACTCGCGGCACTTGATCTTGCCGGAAGTTGGCCTGGCCGGGCAGAAGAAAATCTGCTCCACCAGCGTCGTCTGTATCGGCGCCGGCGGGCTGGGCTCGCCCATCGCCATGTACCTTGCCGCCGCCGGCATCGGCAAGATCGGCCTGGTCGATTTTGACACGGTCGATTTCTCCAACCTCCAGCGCCAAATCATTCACGGCACACCGGACGTCGGCCACCCCAAGACCGAATCGGCCAAGGCCACCATCCAGCGCATCAATCCGAACGTCGAGGTGGTGTTGCACAATACCCGCATCAGCAGCGAAAACGCCATGGAAATCCTGGCACCATACGACATTGTGGTCGATGGGACCGATAATTTTCCCACGCGCTACCTGACCAACGACGCCTGCGTTCTGCTCAAGAAACCCAACGTGTATGGGTCGATTTTCCGTTTCGAGGGGCAGGCGAGCGTCTTTGCGCCGCATCTCAACGGTCCTTGCTACCGCTGTCTTTATCCTGAACCGCCTCCGCCCGGCATGGTGCCCAGTTGCGCGGAGGGCGGAGTGTTAGGAGTGTTGCCGGGCATCATCGGCACAATCCAGGCGACGGAGATTTTGAAATTGGCGCTCGGCTTAGGCAGTTCGCTCGTTGGCCGGCTGCTCCTGTTCAGCGCGCTGGATATGAAATTCCGCGAACTCCGCCTGCGGCCTGATCCCCAATGCCCCCTCTGCGGCGAGAATCCGACTGTGACCAAATTGATCGATTACGAAATGTTCTGCGGCATCACTCCGCCACCGGCCGTGCCGGCCTCAAATCCGGACGAAGTCTCCGTGCAGGAAATGAAGAAGGCGCTGGACAATCCGGCGCTGGGCATCCGCGTGATCGATGTGCGGGAGCCGGACGAACATCAAATCGCGCACGTCAAAGGCGTGCCGCTTTTTCCGCTCAGCACGTTGCCCCGGCAGTTCACGGAATTGGAGCCCAACCAGCAGATTTATATCCATTGCAAGAGCGGTGTGCGCTCCATGCGGGCGCTGCATTTCCTGCGCGAACAGGGCTTCAAGTATTTGAAGAGCGTCAAAGGCGGCATCGGCGCCTGGTCGGATGAAATAGACCACAACGTTCCCAAGTACTGATTCTTGGGCTCAAGACCACCCATCCCCGACGGCGCGCCTGGCGGCCTTCTTGTCAGCGTGACGGGATTTGTCAGCCAGCATCCGCTCTTTGGCTCCGCGACTCCTCTTGCGCTTCTGCCGGCGGATCTTCTCGATCCGTGCTCGCTCCGCGGATACTTGCCCGGTCTGCAATTTTTCAATCTTGTCCAGCAATAGCCGCCGGGCGATGAATCTATTGAGTCCCTGGTGACGCGTGGTCTGGCACTTGACTTGCAGACGGGTAGGGCGGTGGAGCAACATGACACACGTGGCCGTCTTATTCACATTTTGACCCCCATGTCCTCCGGATCTCACAAAAGTCTCTTCGATATCGGACTCACGCACCCCCAAGGCGGACATGCGTTGGGCCAGTTGCTGTTCCTTTTCTGAATTCACAGGAAACGCGGTCATGGCGGCAGTTTACCAGAGCACGCCGAGAATCTCAAGGAAGTGAGTGGCACAGTTGGTAACGATGGCGCGCTCCCGCATTTGGCTGCGTGGACGCTGAAAAAAACTCTTGTTTCCACCGGTGTTTGGGTTAACACAAAGGGAGATATGGCTCACAAGAAAGCATCCTTCAATGTTGTTCGCACCGAACATCCCACGCCGCAAATCAACCGGCGGCACTTCATTTACACCTCGGCCCTGGCCGCCGGCACCCTTGCCGCCGGCGTGCCCGGTTGCATGGCGCGCCCGAACTACAAGTCCCCCAATGAGAAACTCGACATCGCCGGCGTCGGCACCAACGGGCGGGCGGCGTCCGATTTAGAAGGTGTTTCCGGCGAGAACATCGTCGCTTTGTGCGATGTGGACAGCAACAGCCTCGCCAACGCCCTCAAGAAGTATCCGGGCGCGCGCACGTACAGCGACTATCGAGTCATGCTGGATAAGGAGAAGACCATCGATGCGGTGACCGTCGCCACCCCCGATCATCACCACGCTCCGGCGGCCATCCGCGCCATTCGAGCGGGCAAACACGTCTATGTCGAAAAGCCGCTGACGCACACGGTGTGGGAAGCGCGCCAATTGACCCTCGCCGCGCGCCATTACCGCGTCGCCACGCAAATGGGCAACCAAGGCCACTCCGGCGAAGGCATCCGCGAACTTTGCGAAATGATCTGGGCCGGCGCGATCGGGCAAGTGCGCGAAGTCCATTGCTGGACCGATCGCGCCAAGGGTTGGTGGGCGCAAGGCGCCGTTCGTCCTGCCGGCTCTGAGCCGGTCCCGTCCTATTTGGACTGGGACAAGTGGATCGGGCCGGCGCCGATGCGGCCTTACCTTCACGAGTGGCCCAAGGAACTTCAGACCTCCTTCGGCAAAAATGTTTATCATCCATCCGACTGGCGCGGTTGGTGGGATTTTGGCTGCGGCGCCTTGGGCGACATGGCCTGCCACATCATGGATTGCCCGCAAATGGCGTTGAAACTCGGACCGCCTGATACGGTGGAAATGACTTCCTCTTCCGAGCGCGTGCCGGAAATGCCGCCGGTGGAGTCCATCCTGCGCTACGAATTTCCCGCGCGCGGTGACCTGCCGCCTTGCTCCTTGATGTGGTATGATTCCGGGCAGAAGCCGGCCAAGCCCGCCGAAATGGAAGCCGAAAAACTGGACAGCAACGGCATCCTCTTTATTGGCGACAAGGGCAAGATCATCACCGGCGTTTACGGCGAGAAGCCGCATCTGCTGCCAGAGTCCAGCATGGCCGATTACAAGCGGCCGCCGCACACCATTCCGCGCGTGCCCGGCGACAGCCCGCATCAGGATTGGATTCGCGCCTGCAAAGGCGGCCCGGCGGCTTGTTCCAATTTCGACATCTCCGGCCCGTTCACCGAATGGGTTTTGCTGGGCAACGTGGCTATTCGCCTGGGCAAAAAACTTCAGTGGGACTCCAAGCACCTGCGCGTGACCAACGTGCCGGAAGCCGAGGCTGTAATCAAAGGCTCCTACCGCGAAGGCTGGGAAGTTTGATGTAGTGGAGAAGAGTTCAGGCAAATCCGGGCGTTTACAACGGCGCGCAGCGGTCATAATGTTGGCCGATGGATGCGTTTGAAAAGGCCATCGCTCTTTTCGATGCCGAAAACGCGCGCGATCCGAACCTGGAGAGCGCCGGCGGCATCCGGCATCCCCGCGAATTGCTTTATGCGCGGAGGCTGACGGATTGGGTGTTGAAGCTGGCGCCGGCCGCCTCGGAGAGCCTGCGCCTGGCCGCGCGCTGCCAGCACATTTGCCGGTGGACGATCCCGCGCGAAACCTATCCCATGACGCGGGCAGGCTACTTGCGCTGGCGCAACGATCTGAAGCAATTCCACGCGCGCAAGTCGGCCGCCTTGCTGCGCGTGGCAGGTTATGGCGAAGAGATGATCGCCAAAGTGGTGGATTTGAATTTAAAAAAGAATTTCCCAGCGGAGGCGGAGAGCCGGATACTGGAGGATGCGCTGTGCCTGGTTTTCCTGGAATTTCAATTCGCGGACCTCGCGCGCAAAACTGCCGCGGACAAGATCATCAACGCCGTGCAAAAGACCTGGCGGAAGATGACGCCCGCCGCGCGGGAGCGTGCCATGTCGCTGCCGCTGGGGCCGGAGGAAACGCGGCTCATCCAGCAAGCTTTGGAAGGCGACAGCGAATAGCAGGAATGGCTTGGTCCATTGCCACCGAGGCTGCTTTTTGACAGGAGGCAGTGGAGCGGGTTAACCTTTAGGCGTGAATACGAATCTGAAATTGGACGAAAGGTTGGTTGAGAAGGCGGTCAAGTTGGGCCGCTTCAAGACCAAGGAGCAGGCGTGAAAACCGCCGTGGCTGAGTTTATCCAGCGCCGCCAGCGCCGCCTCATTTTGGATTTGTCCGGCAAGATTCAATTCGATACGGAGTGGGACTACAAGAATATGCGCCGCGGTCGCTCGTGAATGTTATATTTGACACTTTGATTTGCAGGCTTCATGCATTCATTGTCGGCTAACCCAATGTAAATACTGCCGTTCGACTGTGACAACGCCCGCATATTAAACCGCCGGATTCGCAACGGGGGATGGCAGATTCGCCGGGGCCGCTTCCGGGAAGAGAATGCGCCGGAGGTATTGGCCGGTGTAACTCTGCGTGGTTCGCGCGATCTTTTCCGGAGTGCCTTCGGCTACGATCCGCCCGCCGGCGGCGCCGCCTTCCGGCCCCAAATCCAACACCCAATCCGCCGTCTTGATCACGTCCAGATTGTGCTCGATGATGAGCAACGTGTTGCCGGCGTTGCGCAATTTAAATAATACGTCCAGCAGCTTGGCCACGTCGTGGAAATGCAGGCCGGTGGTCGGCTCATCCAAAATGTACAGGGTTTGGCCGGTCGCTTTCCGGCTCAGTTCGCCCGCCAGCTTGACACGTTGCGCCTCTCCGCCGCTGAGGGTCGTGCCCGATTGCCCAAGCCGCACGTAGCCCAATCCCACCTCCGCCAGCGTCAGGCACGGCTCGTAAATCTTCGGCACGGCCCGGAAAAAGGTCACCGCCTCATCGACGGTCATGTCAAGCACATCGGCGATGTTCATGCCCTTGTAATGAATCTCCAGCGTCTCGCGATTGTAGCGCCGNNCCCTTGACGTTGAAGCTGAAACGCCCGGCTTCGTAACCGCGGATTTTGGCCGCCGGCAATTTGGCGAACAAATCCCGGATTTGGTTGAACATGCCGGTGTAAGTGGCCGGATTGCTGCGCGGGGTGCGCCCGATGGGCGTCTGGTCAATGACGATGACTTTGTCCAACGACTCAAAGCCGCGCAGAAGCCGGTGCCGGCCGGGCTGCTCCTTCGAGCCGTAAAACTTGCGAAACAAAGCCCGGCGCAAAATGTCATCGACTAGCGTGCTCTTGCCCGAACCGCTGACGCCTGTGACCACCGTGAACGCCCCCAGCGGAATGCGCGCGTCGATGTTTTTCAAATTGTTTTCCGACGCGCCCAGGACTTCCAGCCAGCCGCGTTCGCCGGAGGCCTTGACCCGTTTTTTGGGCACGGCGATTTTCAGATCGCCTTTGAGATACTGGCCCGTCAGCGAGCGGGGATGGGCCTCGATGTCCGCCACCGTGCCCGCGGCCACCAGTTCGCCCCCGCGCACCCCGGCGCCGGGGCCGAGGTCCAGCACATAATCGGCGCGCCGGATGGTGTCCGCGTCATGCTCGACCACCAGCACCGAATTGCCCAGGTCGCGCAGGCCCTCCAGGGAAGCCAGCAGCCGCTCGTTGTCCCGCTGGTGCAGGCCGATGCTCGGTTCGTCAAGTATATAAAGCACTCCCACCAAGCCGGCCCCGATCTGGGTGGCCAGACGGATGCGCTGGGCTTCCCCGCCGCTGAGCGTGCCGCTCTCGCGGTCCAGCGTCAGATAACCAAGTCCCACGTTTTTGAGGAATCCCAGGCGCGAGCGTATCTCCCGGATCAGTTCCGCCGCGATTTTCCGCTGGAACTCGGTCAAGTTCAAGCCGGCGAAAAACGCGTCCGCTTCTTCGACCGACAGGGCGCACACGTCCATGATGGAATGGCCGGGAATGGCGCGGCCGGGCCTCGGGCCGCCCAATGTCACGGCCAGCATCTCCGGTTTGAGGCGGCGGCCGCCGCAAGCGTCGCACGGTTGCGGATTCATGAAGCTGGTCAGCCGGTTTTTGGTGAACTCGCTTTCGCTTTCGACATACAGGCGCTCCAAATTGGGGATGATGCCTTCAAAGGTTTTTTGGGTCTGGCTGATTTTCCCGCCGCGAAAAAAGCTGAACGGAATCTCCTCCTTCCCGGCCCCGTGCAGCAGTTTCTCCCGGAAGTCCTCGGGCAGGTCCTTCCATGGCGTTTCCATCTTCTGGCCGTAGTGCTGGGCCAGGCCGCGCAGGAGGGCCTTGTAATAAACCAGCAGGCGCTTGGCCCCGCGCCGCCATGGCAGCACCGCGCCCTTTTCCAGCGATTTTTCCGTATCCGGCACGATCAGATGTTCGTCGAAAACCAGTTTCTGCCCCAAGCCGTGGCAAACGGGACAGGCCCCCAGCGGCGAGTTGAAGGAAAAATGCTTCGGCGTCGGCGGATCAAAACTCTGGCCGGTGGCCGGACTGTAATTGCGATTGGAATGCAGCGATTCCGCCCACATATTGTTGCCGGCGGCCGTTTCGCCCGATTGCTGCAAGAGCGCCAGGCGGCCGTCTCCCCATTTGAGCGCCGTCTCCACAGAGTCGCTCAAACGAATCCGCACTTTGTCGTCGATCACCAGGCGGTCCACCACCGCTTCGATGGTGTGGCGCTGTTTTGCATCCAGTTTGACCCGCACGTTGTTGCTCAACTCCACCGCTTCGCCATCCACCCGGGCGCGGACGAAGCCCTCGCGGGCCAGGCGCTCGATGACATCCCGGAATTCTCCCTTTTGCTTGACAATAACGGGCGCCAGCAGCACGACGCGCGTTTTGGGCGGCAGGGCCAGGATTTTATCCACGATGTCGCTGGTGGTCTGGCGGCTGATGGGCTGGCCGCTGACGGGGCAATGGGGCTGGCCGACGTTGGCAAAAAGCAGGCGTAGATAATCGTAAATCTCGGTGGTCGTGGCGATGATGGAGCGCGGATTGGCCCCCGAAACCCGCTGCTCGATGGCGATGGCCGGGGATAGTCCCTCGATAAAATCGACATCCGGCTTTTCCATTTGGTCCAAAAACTGGCGGGCGTAGGCCGAGAGGGATTCGACGTATTTGCGCTGGCCTTCGGCGTAGATGGTGTCGAAGGCCAGGGACGATTTGCCGGAGCCGCTCAACCCGGTGATGACCACCAATTTGTCGCGCGGGATGGAGAGGCTGAGATTCTTGAGGTTATGCTGGCGCGCGCCGCCGATTTTGATGAATTCCTTGGCCATGGCTTGAATAATGCAATCAGTGCATCCCCTCAGCTTAGCCTGAACCGTGCCAAATGCAAAGCCTGTCAAATTCGCCCGGCTCTTTCGCCCGAATCGTGCGCGCCCTCTTCGGCAGCGGGGTTGTCTTGTCGCGCCAACTTTTTTGCCACAAGCTGGGCGGCGGCGAAAGCGTAGTCCATGAGGCGGTAGGACTCCGTCGAGGCGTAACTCGATCGCCATAGCCTGATCCGGCGCCGGAAGCATAGCCATCGCGGGCCGACCGCATCTGCCGGATTCTTTCATCCAATATAAGTCCTCCCTTCGCGTGAGTCCGCAAGCACGCCGCTCAGATTGGCATTTTTTGTGGTAAACCTGGGTAAAGCATCCTTTCTGGTTTGATTGGGTTTGACCGTTTCGGGAGGGGCGAGCGCCTGCGAGTCCCTCGAGTGAGTTCGGCTGAGTTTGAGCGGGCTTGGCTGAGTTTGACCCGGTTTGACCCGGTTTGATTGGGTTTGATCCGGTTTGATTGGGCTT
>PLIU01000265.1 GCA_003140095.1 Verrucomicrobiales bacterium
AACTACGACATCAAATACCGCCTCGGTCGCGACACGAGGTCCGATGCGGAATGAAGCCCATCGCGCTCAACGCTACTGATGCCCATTATCCTGCGTGTTTGGGAAAGCGTTTGGGCCCTGACGCGCTGCCAAAACTATCCGCTTTCGGTAATCTGGACCTGCTCGCATTGCCGAAAACCGCGCTCTTTTGTTCCGCCCGTTGCCCCGGCCACACCATCCTCGCTGCTTACGACGAAGCCGCACGTTGGCGCGATGTCGGTCGCTGTATCATCAGCGGTTTTCATTCGCCGGTGGAAAACGAGTGTCTCCGCATCCTTTTGCGCGGAAGCCAACCAGTCATTATCTGTCCGGCCCGCAGCCTTGAGAACATGCGCCTTCCGCCAGACTGGAAGAAGCCGTTCTCCGATAACCGTCTCTTGATTCTTTCCTGCTTCGCAAGAGGCAAACGCCGCGTCACCGCCTCCCTCGCCGCCAAACGCAATGAGTTCGTCGCGGCTTTGGCCGATGAAGTCTGGTTCGCCCACATAGCGCCCGGCGGCGAGATGCAACGTTTGGTACAAAAAATTGTAGCACGGGATTGATTTGCCTGTCATGCAAATCATTCGTGCAGTGCCGATGAGTGTCGATGACTACGTGGCCACAAGTGTTCATAAGCGTCTCGAACCGCCATGTAAGTGCCCTCAATGTGACGCAACGAATGCACTCAGGGCATTGGGGTATTATTCCCGAAATGTCACCAGTACAAAACGTGGCGTTCTACGCGTTTTCGTGCGGAGGTTTCGATGTTGTGAATGCGGTAAAACGGTCAGCCTGCTGCCCTCATTCGTGCAACCTTACCGGCTG
Source organism: Verrucomicrobiales bacterium (assembly GCA_003140095.1). Classification (GTDB taxonomy): domain Bacteria; phylum Verrucomicrobiota; class Verrucomicrobiia; order Limisphaerales; family Palsa-1400; genus Palsa-1400. The sequence goes on from PLIU01000265.1 coordinate 844, forward strand.
GTTTTGAATGTCACAATAAACGAGTTTTTCGGCGGAACTCTCAGCACCAACGCACTTTCATGGCTCCAACTTTTGAAACAATACTGGAACCGCTTTTCAGCGTGGCTTCCACAGATTGACCGCATCATCAGGTCTGTGGTCTCGCGCTCGCCGCCTCATTCGGACGCCGCTGGACGGTGGAAGGTCATGGCCGCCACTTTCGGCAACCTTGAAAAAATTACAACGGCGCTTGTGGGCCAATTTGGCGTCACTCTCTTCGGTCGCTATCGCTGCCACTCTCCATTCGCCGACGAACTGACGCGCCTCCACACAACTTATGTATTTCACTAAAAGCCAACGCGTGGAAATCTTCGCGTGCAAATGAAAAAGGTTTCTAAATCAGTTTTGAGCGATAAACAACACGCCTTTGAGGGCGCCTGCTCTAATGTCAGGACATGGCAAAGCCGCGATTGTTCACTCCGCTCTTGTGGCGACAAGGTTTATTTCCTATGAGCACCGGCCAAATAGTACCACCACCGGTCAGTGCCGCCGCTTACGTGCGCACGGCCACGCAGGACCAAGACTCGGCCAGCAAACAATTGGACGTCATCCGGGAATATGCCAAGCGCCGTGGAATGCAAATCATCAAAGAATATTTTGACGCAGGCAAGAGTGGTTTGAATGCCCAAGGCCGCGACGCCCTGGTGGACATGATTCGGGATGTTCAGAACGGCCAAATGAATTTCTCAGTCATCCTATTGTACGATGTCAGCCGGTGGGGCCGATTTCAGGACGCCGATGAAAGCGCCTATTATGAATTCATTTGCCGCCGGGCCGGGGTATTGGTTCATTATTGCGCTGAACAATTTGAAGGTGATCCCATCCACGTCTCCATGATTGTCAAACGGCTAAAAACCTTTCCGCGTAAGTGAAAAATCCTGCATGAGCGCCAGCCCATCAACCTTACCACCAAACAGTGCCGCTGCCTACGTGAGAATGTCTACGGAGCACCAGCAGTACTCGACCAGCAACCAAATGGACGTCATCAGGGAATACGCCAAACGTCGTGAAATGCAGATCGTCAAAGAATACTCAGACGAGGGCAAGAGCGGCCTAAATATCCAGGGACGGGAATCCCTGGCGCGGATGATCCAGGATGTTCAGGATGGGCAAATCAATTTTTCATCCATCCTCGTGTATGATGTCAGCCGATGGGGGCGATTCCAGGATGCCGATGAAAGCGCCTATTATGAATACATGTGCCGCCGTGCCGGAGTTTCAGTTCATTATTGCGCCGAGCAATTTGAAAATGACGGCAGCCCGGTTTCCACGATTGTCAAAAGCGTCAAGAGAGCGATGGCCGGTGAATATAGCCGCGAATTGTCAACCAAGGTATTTCTTGGAGCCTGCCGGTTGATCCAAGAGGGTTTCAAACAGGGCGGCACTGCCGGATTCGGCCTTCGACGCGTACTGATTGACCAAAGCCGCCAGAAAAAAGCCGTGCTCAAAATGGGGGAACACAAAAGCCTTCAAACCGACCGGGTGATCTTGATTCCGGGGCCGGAGGAGGAAGTTAAAATCGTCCGGTGGATTTATCAGTCGTTTGTTAATGAAGGAAAAAGCGAATCGGAAATCGCCAAGGCACTGAATGCCCAGGGAGTGCTCACTGACTTTGGCCGCGCGTGGAACCGTGCCACTGTTCATCAGGTGCTCACCAACGAAAAATANNCTTTCGGATGATGAAATGCTGGAGAAATTGCGCGGCGTGCTCAATAAACACGGTCGCATCTGCGGCATGCTGATCGACGAGGCCGACGACCTTCCTTCCGCTTCAGCGTTTCGGTCTCGTTTCGGCAGTTTGGTCTCCGCTTACAGGTTAATCGGCTACTATTCCGGCATTGATTATGATTTTATCGAGGTCAACCGTCGCCTCCGCCAAGAGCATCCCGTGTTGGTAGCGCGGGTGGTCCGCCAAATCGAGGAACTCGGCGCGGTGGCGCGGTGGGACGAAAAACATGAGATTGTTCATCTGAATGATGAACTCCGCGTTTCTATTGTCCTTTGCCGGCACTGCACGACGCCTGGCGGGTCGTCGCGATGGTTGGTTCGACTGGATGACGGTTTAAAGCCGGACATTACCGTGGCGGTGCGGATGGACGCCGCCAATGCAGGAATCCGAGACTATTACCTGCTGCCAGCGATTGATATGACTTGGGAAAACCTGCATGTTGGGGAAGAGAACGGCATTTACCTGGACGCGTATCGATTTGACACGCTGGACTATTTTATTGGCATGGCTGAACGCATCAAACTTGAGGGGGCTGCATGAATGATGAAATCAAAATGATCCCAATTGACCGGATTCGCGTCCTGAATCCCAGGTACCGCGACCGGAAAAAATTCGAGGCAATTGTCCAGAGCATCAAAAATCTCGGTTTGAAAAAGCCGATTCAGGTCAGTCTTCGTTCCGCACAGGAGGCAGAGGAACCGGGTTATGATCTGGTTTGCGGTCAGGGGCGGATTGAGGCGTGCATGGCGCTGGGGTACAAAGAGATTCCTGCGTTGGTCGTGGAGATTTCCAAGGAGGATCGCTTGTTGCGGAGTCTCGTCGAGAATATGGCCCGACGGTTTCCCAAGCCATTGGATTTGATTCGAGAAATTGAGCGCCTCAAAACCCAGGGCTACAATAATGTGGAAATTGGCACGAAACTTGACATCGCTGACGGCTTGGTAGGCGGATTGATCGCGTTGAATAAGGCGGGCGAAGAACGTTTGCTTGAAGTAGCGATTAACGGAAAAATTCCGCTTGGTGTGGCGATGGACATCGCCAAAGCCGACACGGTGGAGCTGCAGCGGGAACTGCTGAAGGCTTACGAAAGCAAGCAGTTGAATCAAGTTTCGATTCGTACGGTGAAGCGTTTAATTGACCAGCGCCGATTTTTGGGAAAGGACCGAAGCACCAACCACCCTTCGAAAAGGGCGCGAACCACAAGCGCCGACAGCCTGGTGAATGCGTACAGACGCGAGAGTCAGCGACAGCGGCAAATAATAAAAAAAGCCAGAATCTGCGATGCAAGGCTTGTTTTTATTGTGACCGCATTTGGGAAACTGTTGTCGGATGAGAATTTCGTGACCTTATTGCGAGCGGAATCGTTGTCCACAATGCCGAAGTATCTGTATATCAAATTGGGCAATAAATACAAGGAGGCTACATGAGTGAACTGAAGCTTGGTTTTGAAATGAAGAAAATCCGGCTGCCGCTGGGAGATATACTGCCGGTGCGGCAAATCGGCGGCCAGCAAAGAATTGACCGGTATCAAACGATTGTGAGGTCCATTAAGGAAGTTGGGCTGGTTGAACCACTGATGGTGCATCCGCAGAAGGGCGCATCGGGAAAGTATCTGCTGGTTGACGGACATCTCCGTCTTAATGCACTACGAGAGCTTGGGGAAACGGAAGCGGACTGTATCATTGCAAATGATGACGAGAGTTACACCTATAATGCGCGTATCAGCCGAATGGCACCGATTCAGGAGCACAAAATGATTCTGAGAGCCGTGCAACAAGGGAAGGTAAAGCCGGAGCGGATTGCGGCTGCATTGAACGTTCCCCTCAGTCATGTGCAAAGCTCCCTGACACTGCTGGATGGAATCAACCCAGAGGCAGTTGATTTGCTAAAGGACAAGTTGATTGCTCCGAAAGCCATCCGCTGTTTGAAGAAGGTGTCGGGTGTCCGCCAGATCGAAATCGCGGAATTGATGGTCAGCGTCAACAATTATACGGCAGGTTATGCTGAGGCGCTGGTTTTCGGGACGCCGAAGGATCAACTGGCCGACCCAGCCGAGCCGAAAAAGAAGGATGGACTTTCGCCGGAGGAGATTGGCCGGATGGAACAGGAGATGGAAACACTCGAACATGACCTCAAAGCGGTCGAGGAGTCGTATGGGGAAAATGTGCTGAATTTGACGTGTGCTCGCGGTTACATTAAAAAGCTTCTCGATAACGCCAAAGTGGTCAGGTTTTTGAACGCCAATTATTCTGACTTTTGCTCCGAATTTGCGGCGATTGCGGCGGCTGAGACTTTATGATGGAATCCACCAAGCGGTCAGGAATAAGCCTTTTGATGTGCAATTCCGCGACTGGAACCCGCCGGAACCAGCGCACGCTTCGCGCCGTGATCGCACCCTGACGCCCTTGCGACGACTTTGCTCCGCGTGCGTTCGTTCCGGCTTGAGGACGGCGCAGTTGGGCGACGCTTCCGTTGAGAGGTTGGCTCCGGTCACTCCGCTCCTTCCGCCGTTCCGCTAATCGCTTCACTTTGGAAACGCTCCATTCCCCGGCAGCCAACGTCCCAACCGAAGCGCTTTGGACTACTCTGGAAAGGGACAGCAAATTTCCGGCGAACGAAGTCTGGCGGGACGAATTTTCATGCTCGCAGTCCACAAGTCGTTCTGATAGAACAATAAGACTACGCCGGGAAACGACGCAGGGACGGGTTCTTCTTTGGCGCGATATAAGGTGACCTCATGCAATGCAGGATCAGACATCTTGAGGATGAAACTATGGGCGGCGGCGAATTACTTCGCCCCTTTGGCCCAGGCCAAATCGCGCTCCAGTTCAGCCACCTCGTAGGGACGTTCGACGCGCCGTTGAGCCAGAAGGGACTCGAATTCTGGGCGCGTGATGCCGGAGAATTCGGATGCTTTGCCGAGAGACAGCAGGCCGCGTGCATACAAAGCAAGCGCCACCTCCTTTGTCACCTCCGCTTGCGCCGCCGCCGGAGGCAGGTGGATTTCCTGCAAAACGCTGTCGGGAACATCAAATGTCAGCGTCACTCCAAAACAATAACCGCAAGCGCGGAAGCAAACAAGCCTTCAACGGGGCCGCGCCCACGCGGGCGCGGAATTTGGTTCAGTCGTCGAATCGCGACTTTGAACAATGACACACTTCAACGGAGCCTCGACTCAGTTCGTTTGTTAGCCGGCCTGATCGAGGAAGCCAATGTTGCCGGGAGAAACGTCTAGCAAATGTATGCCAATCCTTTCAAATGCCGCCAGAATCTCTTGCACCGCTGGCCAGCGTCCCTCGAATTGCTCCCTCTTTTCTTCCTCCCATGTCGTCCAGACGTCTTCTGGAAAATCAGGCCGCCTGTCGAGATATGCCGCGGCGAAATCCAAAACGAAGGGTCGCCTCACAATGGTCATTTCGAGCGCCAGCAGCCCGTCGTCGAAATCAATCAATTCAGGCACATTAAATCCCAGTATCGTGGTTACGGCCGCCATTCCAAGGCGCTGATACACCCGCTTTTCCCGACCGTAGGGTTCTTCGACCCGGAGGATTTTAATGGCAACGTCCGCCGGTTTGTTCTTGTGTTTTGCGGCCAGAACGATACCATCTTTTCCAGAGCCCAGCGTCTCGGCCAGATCGAGTCCACGTCCGGCGGCATATTGGCGAGCATTAGGCAGCAGTATTTCGTTCATGATCGCGAAACAAAGTTACGGGGCACATTCGGCCCAAGTGGAGATGCAGTTGATTATCAACGGCGAATCCATCAGCATCACCCACATGGGGCCTGATTTCCTCCTCGTCGAGTCTCCAACCGAGCATCCGCCCGGGGAGGCAACCATTGTTTTGCAAGTGGACCAAAGCGAGCGTCGTTGGACTGTTCGCCTGCCCGACGGTCTTCAACCTGGTCGGAAGCGCGTTTCAATTTCCAAATAGCAATTGACATCGGCCTATAGAATACATCAACGTCATTCATGCGCAATACAAAATATTAGTGTCTTTGTTAAAAGTGTGAACTTTAATGTTTTTTCCAATTTAGCTACTGGTCACGATCAGGGACCTTTCGACTACCAACGCCGGCTTGCCGATAGCGATTCTGGCCCAACCTGCTGTTCTCAACTCATCAACATCCTTGCCCGCCCCTGTAAACAAAACAGGATCGTTTTGGCGAAGGGCTAACAAATGCACAACACTTCTTTTCGTTCAATTTTCCTAGCCCTCACGGACAACGAACCGTTTCCTTGGCAAGAGAAACTCTTTTTGCGGCTTGCGGCTGGTGATTTGCCGCGGCACTGCGATGTGCCGACAGGGCTGGGGAAGACGAGTGTGATCGCTGTCTGGATTGCGGCGCTCGGGGCGACACTTGCGGACCGGGCCCAGCATCGGCGGGTTCCTCGGCGACTGATTTATATTGTGGATCGGCGGGTGGTTGTGGATCAGGCGACGAAGGAAGTGGAGCAATTGCAGATGCGGCTTCAGGACGCGGGCGAAACTGAAACTTGCGCGGTGCTTCGCCCGCTGGTCGCGACGCTTGTGCAGGGGGCTACGGTGTCGATTACTTCCGGCATCACGGTTTCTACATTGCGCGGAAAATTTGCGGACAATCACGCTTGGCACCTCGATCCGTCGCGCCCGGCGATTGTCGTGGGCACGGTGGATATGATTGGGAGCCGGATGTTGTTCGCGGGTTACGGCGGAGTGGGGCGGAACTGGCGTAGCCTTCAGGCAGGGCTGATGCTTCAGGATGCGTGGGTGGTGCTGGATGAAGCGCATTTGGTTCCTCCGTTTGAAAACCTGCTTTCTGGATTGGAGCGCTACTCGAATCGTCCACCGGGGTTGCGCCCGTTCGGCGTCACGCGGATGTCCGCGACACTGGTGACGGAAACGCCCGATGCCGCACCCAAAAACACCAAGGCGAAAGAGCCGCTTTTCGGCCCGGACGACGTGAACGACGCGCGTGTAGCGAAGCGATTGAATGCGCCGAAATCACTGCGGTTCATTCCGGCGCCAGAGGTTGCAGCGGCCAGCAAACCTGCGGAGAAGCGCGAAAAGCTGGCGGAGAAAATGGCGCAAGAAGCATTTGCCTTAGCAGATGGAAAGTGGGCGGTCGCAGTGTTTGCGGATACGGTTGATCTCGTAAAGGCCATCGATACGGCACTCAGAAAGCTCCTGCCCAAAGAACACAAAAAGCGTGTGCTCATGCTCACTGGCGAGATGCGCGGACATGAGCGCGATGGGCTGATTGACGCCGAAGTGCTCAAGGCATTTGCGCCGGGGCGTGAGCGGGATGTGGTGGCGTTACCAGCGTTCCTGGTGGCGACGGCGTGCGTGGAAGTAGGGATGGATTTCGATGCGGATCAGGCGGTGTGTGATTCGGTGGCACTGGAGCGAATCATCCAGAGATTCGGGCGGGTGAATCGCCGGGGCGAAACTCATGCTACCATCCATCTCGTTCTGGCCTCGGAACCGATTGCGCCAGAAGTGGAAAAAAGCGCCGCGCTTGAACCAAAAGACGCGGCTGTTTTGACCCTCCGCCAACTCCCTTCGAACGAGGATGCCTTCGATGTCTGCCCTGCAAAGTTGCGGGCGCTCGACCTGACATCCGCAATCGCCAAGCGCGCATTTTCCCGTCCGCCGGTTGCTCCGCCGCTCGACGAGGCGCAGCTTGACGATTGGTCGCTGACTTCCCTCAAAGCCGACGAGTTTCCGCGCCCGCAAGTGAGCTACTGGCTGCGTGGCGTGACGGAAGATGAGAGCGTGACGACTTCACTCATCTGGCGCGCGGATATTGGGTTTGCAGACACTTTCGCCGATGCCGCAGCGATGGCGGATGCCATCCCGGTTGCACCGCGCGAGGTCGCGCAGGTTTCCACTTTTCGTGCCACTGCGCTCCTGCTGGCACTCGCGAAGAAGGATGAAAACGCAACGGTGGTCATTCGCTCCGCCAGCGGTGAATCGAAAGGCAGGCCGTTGCGCGATTTTGAGGATGCGACCAAGACGTTTGGCGAACTCGCATTTTCGATGGTTATTCTGCCCGCGAATTTGGGCGGATTGCTGAAAGGGATTCCCGATGCGAGCGCGGATGGGCTGAATGAAAACGTTGAGGATGTCGTCGATGGCACACAATGGCAGCGGGCCGTTTTCAAACTCATCGGAAGCGAGATCGAAGCAGCCCTCTTGCTGCCCAACGGCGAGATCGAAACGCTTAGTTCTCACCCAAACGAGACGGAGGCGAGGAAAGCAGTCGTCACGCACCTTCGCGCGTTAAATCAAAATACAGTTATCCGCTTCGATAGCATCATCGGCAACATCTCAGTCCTGGAAGACGAGGTTGATGAAGAGCAACCCGCCTTCCGAAAGGAGAAGCGTGCAGTCGCCTACTTCCAGCTCTCGACGGACGAAAGCCTTGGCCGCGACGAAGACGCCCGTTCGCTCGGTGCAAAGACCGTCACGCTCGCAGAGCACACGCGAGTCATCGAAGCCGTTGCGCGGAAGCTCGGCGTGCAACTCAGCCTTTCGCCGGAACTCTGCGAAGCCATCGCCATCGCTGCCCGCTGGCATGACCGAGGAAAAGATCGCCGTTGGTGGCAGGCGGCGATTGGGAATCCAAACGGAGAGCCGCTTGCGAAGAGTGGGGAAGTTTATTTTGATCACTCGCTCAACAAAGGATACCGCCACGAATTTGGTTCGCTAATTGAGGCGCGCGATTCCGAAGAACTTACGAAACACCCGCAGCGTGAATTGATCCTCCATCTCATTGCCGCGCACCACGGGCACGCCCGCCCGTCTTTTGCTCCGCAGGCTTTTGATCGCGGCGTCCCTACATCCGTTTGTGCGGCCATCGCCGCCGAGGTACCGGAGCGTTTCGTCGCCCTTCAGCAGCACTACGGATGGTGGACGCTCGCTTGGCTCGAAGCCCTCCTGAAATGCGCCGACGCCATCGCCTCTGCAAATCCCAACTGGCCATCCAAATGAATACGCGCCACCAAATCATCATCCCGTGCCAGCCCGCAAATCCTGTGGACTACCTCGCGTGCTGCGGCCTCGCGAACCTTCTCGCACGCATGGATCGCAACGCTCGCACTCACTGGCGCACTGTGGCTCCGCTGGCATTTATGATTGAAAGCACGCTTACCGAGGCGGAGTTCCTTGCGACATTACTAGCCACATTCCGCACCGCATCGCGATGGGATTTCATTCCCGTCCGTGACAGCGAAGAGCCTGCACGCATCGAAGTAGAGTTCACGCCCGAGGGACGCGATGCTTTCACTATGCCGCTTGATTGGTGGTATGAAACGCTGACGCCCAAAGGGGACATCGCGGAAAAGAGCGCGTGGAAGATGTATGCAGGCCAGCAGACCGTAAGGAAAATTACCACGGATATGATCGAGCAAGCGGCAGCGATGCCGATGCCAACATCTATCGCCGCTCTGCTCACCACAAGAGCCCCAATGAGCGGGCGCTTCGGTTTTGACCCGCGGTCTTCCCGCGATGCGATCAATGCGGGCTTTTCCTCGAACGATCTCGGTCTTTCCGTGGACACCTACCCCTATGCGGAATTGCTCGTCACGTTTGGCGCAGGCGCTTTTTTCCCGAGCCGCTGCGCACGTGCGGGCGATTTGACCTCCGCCCGTGGCTGGCGCGGGCGCGGAGAAAGTCGCGCAGGCTTTGCCTATCACCTTTGGCCGTCGCCTCTCCCGGTCTTGCTCGCTCGGCTGGCTGCCAGCCCGGTGGGCGCACCCGGCGCACCGCTGCTCCTTGCTGGACGAGCCACACGCAAGAACTACTCAAATTTTCTTTTAGCTCAACCAACCAAAGAACAAACCCATGAATAAACAAGTCGCAGTCACACAATTCGATCATCTCATCCAAACTAACGACTGGCTCGCCCAGCGCGTTCAACCCGTCGCACTAACTCTCAGCGAACAACTTCAGCCTGCCAGCGGGAAAGACACCGTCATTTTCCCGCCGACATATGCCCGCGATGAAAAGCGGAAAGCTCCCGAGGAGCGCCTAAATCACCCATACGCGATAGATACCTTTCGCCGCGACATTGAGCCGGAAGCCGCACGCGACACCGCCGAAGTGAACGCTTGTTCGCTCGATAGCGTCGGCTCTCAGGCAAACCGCATGGAGACGCAATTCAGCAAAGCGCCGCTCTCTGCGCTCGTGCCGCAAGTCTGCATCATTGCTAAAGATCAAAAGGTGAACCTCCTCAATATCGGCCATCGTATCGCGGATGGCGCGGTGCGTCACTCCGCATTCGGCGAGAAAGGCAAGCCCGCAATCGCCGCAATCAAAGCAGGCAACGCGCTTCCATTGGCACAGCTCGCGCCGACTTCGCTTGTGTTCGGATTCTGGGACTCCCGCGACACACAGTTCAAAGCAGCTCGCGTGTTGTCCTCCACGATTCGCGCCACAAATGTCGAAGTGCTGAAACGCTCTGCACAGTTCAATCCGGCATTTGATCCCACCAGCATCGGCCTTACGGAAATCGCAACGCTCAACGCTGATCAAGTAGTCGATGACAAAGACCCGCTCTCCAAAGAAGGGATGCGCTCCGCCCCAGCGGTGGACACGCACGGCGGCGTCCGCGTCTATGGCAAAATCATCCGCCGAACCGAAGTGAACCTCGTAGCCCTCCGCGCCCTCGCAGTGATAGAAGAAGGCGAATTGAAAACAGCAGAAACGCTTAACTTGCGGCGCTACATCCTTGGCCTTTCGCTCGTCGCAGCCATCGCACAGCCGGACTACAATCTCCGCGCGGGTTGTCTACTCGTGGGCGACCCGGATACGACAACAAAAGCCCAAGTGGTCACACCCGACGGCAAGCGTGCGGCTTTTGAATGGGATGCCGAAACAATCATCGCCTACGCCAACGCGGTAGCCGCTGACTTCACGCAGGAGAAAGGTGGAGATTTCAATTTCAAGCCTGAGAGCGTGAAGGAAGCAGTGAACAAAAAGGCTGCTGAAAAGGAAAAGAAAAAGAGCGCAAAAACCGCAAAGAGCGAAACAGCACCAACCTCGTAGGCCGACGCCATGCACCTCGACATTCACGTCACATTCACCGCCGGACACTTTCACGGCTTTGAATGGCCGCCTGCTCCGGCGCGGCTGTTTCAGGCACTTGTGGCGGGCACGCATCGCGGCGCACACGGGCTGCTCCATGCCGATGTCCGCGACTGTGCTTTGGAATGGCTCGAATCGCTCTCCACGCCCGCAATCGTAGCGGTTGCCACGGCTCCAGCGCGCGAACTCATCACCCACTATGTCCCCAATAACGACGACGGGGAAACCGCCGATTTCCGCGAGCATGTGAAAGCGGGAAAGTCTCTCCGCCTGCACCCGCTGCCAGCGGACTGCCGCGTGACGTATCGCTGGGAATTTGCTCCCGGTGAAGACTCGGAGCGGTATGCCGATGTCATCTGCGCAATGGCCTCGCTTGTCACATATCTTGGCCGCACCGTGGACCTCGTTTATGCCCGTGGCGAAGTTCACACTACCGCGCCAGCGGTGCCAGCGGACGGACGCAATCTCTGGCTGCCTCGCGAAACGCCCGGTGGAGCATGGATGACACCGATACCGGGCTTCCTCGCCCTTTGTCACCGGCGCTTTCCGCGCTCGGTGAGCGATGAGCCCCCTGACTTCACGAATAGCAAGCAGGTGAAGTATTCCTATGCGCTGGCGTCACCCGACGAAGTGCCGAGTGCGCTCTTCGAGTTATTCCGAAGCGACGGTTCGCTAATGCGCTTCGACCCGCGTCGCTTACGCGAAGCCGCTGGAATGATGCGCCATGTATTCTCGTGTTGGCTGCAAGCAAATCCCCAGATGCGGCAGCACTACGGTGAAGATCGCGTGGCCCGGCTGCTTCTTGGCCATCGGAATGCTGGACGATCCGCTCCTTCAGAGGGTGGTCATTTTGGCATTGTCCCGCTGCCGAGTATGAATGCGGACTTTACGGCAGATGGAGACATGCGGCGAGTTCTCGTCCTCGGCTGGGGAATTAATGATGATGAAGATCGCGCGTTGTTTGGCGACCTCTCGCGGGGGATTGACGGCATTGAGTTGATGGATCGCGGACGCACTGTGGGTTTTATCCGCGAAGCTCAGCCGGACATACGACGCAGGACATTGGCAATTTGGTCCACATTAGCAGGCCAACCAGCGAAAGTATGGCGAACCGTCAGCCCCATTATCCTGACCGGACATTCGCGTCGGGGTCGCGCCTTGGAAGTGTGCCTCGCTCGTGCGCTCACCCAACAGGGTATATCCCCAGACACAATAGAGTCTGTCGCCACGTTCTCTGGGCCACTGGTTCCCAAATGTCCGGCTGCCCGAGAGTTCCGCGTCGCCGATTACCTGAGCACGACGAGGCGTATCCATGCGGAGATTATCTTTCGTAAAGCTATAACTGGCCCGCTTGTAGTAGGTCGTGGGCGTTTTGCGGGTTTTGGCATCCTGCTTCCAAGTGCATGAGCAGAGAGCATCCATTATTTGCAGAGAAGCGACGTGTTTCCGATGCGCCAAACGGTGCGTGCGCCATTGGCTACGGTTCCCACTTCGGTCTTGGCCTGTTTCTGCCGATCATGGATGGGGGAACCGTGCAACCCACCCAAGGCGACTCCGACGAATCCGCCCGTAATCAATCAACAATATGAACGACCAAGACCCATCGGCTTCGTCCGAAAATCGTTTGGGTGAAACGGAATCGTCACCGCTGCCGAGGGGTCTTTCGCCTGGTGCTAGCGGGGCCAGATTGGGCGGCGAA
>PLIU01000474.1 GCA_003140095.1 Verrucomicrobiales bacterium
TCCCCCGTTGAAAAAGGGTATCTCGATGATGGTCCCGCTCACTCCCGCAGACTTCTGGACAATCCCGGCGTTCTGAAAATACTCGCCGTTGCCGTCACTGGCAAAGAGGTCCCCGTCGTCCTGGATGTCCCACAAACCCCCCGCAAGATTCTGAATCAACCCGAATTGGTTGTTCGCGCCGGAATAGTCCAATTGCAGGCCGCCGCCGCCAGTACAGACCACCGTTCCGGCATTGGTCAACGGGCCCCATAATTCCATCGTTGTGTTGCTGCGCAGGGTCAGCGTCGCGCCTGCGGCGATGTTCACCGGACCCTGCATCGAGCCGCCGCTCCAGTTCACCGCGGATCCACTCAACACCTTGAGGCTCCCTGACAAGTTCGCCCCTGTGTTGAAAATGCCATTCACCGTGTTGTTGCCGGTAACGGCGCCTCCCGAAACCGTCAGATTCGTAATCATACCACCCTGAAAAGTCGGGCTCAAAGTAATGGTCCCGCCAGCTAGCTGCAGGTTCGGTATCAGGTTGCTTGTCAGCGTCAGGGTCCCCTTGCCGCTAATCTCAACCGTTCCCGCTCCTGCTATTGTCGGCAGTGTATTATAAGTGAACGAACCGGCATTGAAGTTAATCGTTGCTCCCGAAGCCGCGGTAAACGTGCTTTCGAGGATCCCACCGCCGGAAAATTGCAACGTCCCTTGCAGTCCCATCACGCTCCCGAGGTTGTAAAACGGAATGGAGATCGTTGTGGCGCCTGTGTCGGCCGATTTCCGCACCGTGCCCGCGTTCTGAAAGTATGCCCCGTTGGTGGCGGCGTAGTTATACAGATTCCCGCTGTTTTGGATGTCCCATAAGGCCCCTGACAGGTTCTGGATCAACCCGAATTCGTTGTTCTCGCTGGAATAGTCCACCTCCAAGTTGCCGTCCGTCCAGACCACCGTGCCCGCATTGGTCAACGCACCCCACAAATACTTCGTGGCGTTGCTGGTGAGGTTCAATGATGCGCCCGCGGCGATGTTCACCGGACCTTGTATGGAGCCGCCGCTCCAGTTCACCGCCGATCCACCTAACACCGTAAGGCTCCCTGGCAAGTTTGCCCCTGTGTTGAAGATGCCACTGACGATGTTGTTGCCTGGCAGGGTGCCTGCCAACAGATTTAAATTGGTGATGGTTCCGCCCTGAAAAGCCGGCCCGAGCGTGATTGTGCCACCCGCCAGTTGCAAGTTCTGGATCACGTCGTTGGTCAGCACCAGGCTTCCACCCGTGATGGATACGTCTCCCGGACCGGTTATGGTCGGGACCGGAAAATAGCTAAAGGCGCCTCCGCTAAAGTTGATGGGCGCACTTGCGCCGGCCGTGAACGCGCCGCCGATTATCCCCCCGCCGCTGAAGCTCAATGTGCCGTTTAGATTTGATACCGTGCCGGAGTTATAAAACGGGATTTCGAGGGTGGTCGAGCCCGAGTAACTGGGAAGCGCGCCGACATCCTGCAGCATGCCCGCGTTCTGAAAGTAGGCCCCATTCGTCGAGCTTTCGCCAATCAGCGTCACGCTGTTCTGGATATCCCAAAAGGCCCCTGGCAGATTTTGAATCAAACCGAACTGGTTGTTCGGACTGTTATTCCACACGTACAGGCTGCCGCCCGTCCAGACCACAGTCCCAGCATTGGTCAATGCGCCGTACAAATCCTTGGTTCCACCGCTGCTGATGGTGAGTAACGCGCCGGCAGCGACATAGACGGGTCCCTGCATGGAGCCCCCGCTCCAGTTTACCGCGGCCCCGGGCAGCACCGTTAGGCTGCCGGACAAAGCTGCCGCCGTGTTGAAAATGCCGCTGACGTTATTGCTGCCGGGCAAGTTGCCTCCCAATAGCGTCAAATTTGTGATGCTTCCGCCCTGAAAATTCGACCCAAGCGTGATCGTGCCACCCGCCAATTGCAAGTTTGGGATCACATCGTTGGTCAAAGTCAGGCTCCCGCCCGTAAGCGCGACCGTCCCGAGGCCTGTAATTGTCGGGACCGGAATATAGCTGAAGGCGCCGCTCAAATCAATCGCGCTGTCCGCTGAAGTGGTGAAAGAGCCCCCGATAATTCCTCCCCCGGAGAATATCAGCGTTCCTTGTGCGTTCGTCACCGTGCCCGAGTTAGAGAAAGAAATGGAGATGCTTGTATCTCCGCCTCCTGAGTTTAGCAACGTGCCGGCATTCTGAAAGTAGGCGCCATTTGGATAATCGCTATACAAGGAACACGAGTATTCCGAGTTAGTCATGTCCCAAAGCGCTCCCGGCAGGTTTTGAATCAACCCGAATTTGTTGTTCGCGCTCGAATAATCTACTTCCAGATTTCCGCCCATCCAGGCCACCGTCCCCGCGTTGGTCAGCGCAGTCCACAGCGACACCGTACTGCCGCTGCTGATGTCCATCGTCCCGTTCGTCGCAAGCGTCAGGGCATTACCGGTCAATCTCCCGCCCGACCAGTTAAACTGCCCAGCGAAAGTCACGGGAGCCGTGAATTCGATGGTGCCACTTCCAAAATTGACCGTGTCGTTCGAGGCGGGCACTCCAGGCGGGCTCCAGTTGTTCGTGTTGAACCAATCAGTCGAAACCGAGCCCGTCCAAGTGAAGGTGGCCCCGGAAGCAGCGCCCACTTGCATCAGCGCCAAAAGGGAGAGCCAGACAAAAGCATTGAAGGCTTGTTCATTTTTCTTCATTGGCTCCAACGTTCCAAACACAACAAGATTATTCTATCAAAGCAATTATGGGTTAATAGCAAGGCAAATAAACAATGCAAAGCATTTTTATTCTGTCAATTGGCATGGCGAATGCTTTTTAAGACTGCGTCAAACAAAATCTGACAGAAAAACAGCCCCGCGCCCCCCTCGTAAACCGCAGCGGCCACCCCTCAAAAAAACTCAAAATCGCCTCCAGTTGCGAAAGCCGGGTTAGCGCGCCAACCGATAAAACATCTGGCGGTTGGAGGGTGCGGTGGTCACGGTGTATTGCCCTCTAACGATGACGGGTGCGGGGGACACGGGCAGCCAAAGTCCAGGCAAAGCAATGTTAGTGGCAGATTGCAATGTGAAACCGGTGGCATTGGTTGACCACATCAAATTAAGATTTGTTCCGGATCGGAGAAAGGCCAGTTCCGGCGGGGCGGGTGGCGCGCCTGACGCCAGCGTAATACTGAACACAGTGCCAGAATAGCCGCTGCCGCCACCGGACGCGGTCCCATACAAGGTGTTGCCCAAAAGAACCAATCCCGCCTCGGGATTGGCGCCGTCATTCAAGCCGGTAAACCGATACAAAGTCAGCAGCGTTCCATTGGTGGTTATTTGGAACACCGTGCCATAGTTGTTATTGCCGCCCTGACTGGTTGTGCCGTAGAGCTCTCCATCGCCGTCCTGGACCAGCCCCCCAGCCGGATTGGAGCCGTCCAGAGCGTTGCCATTGGTATCTAGAATGGCGCCGAATGAGTAAAGGGTCGTTAGTGTGCCACTGGGCGTGAGTCGAAATACGGTGCCGAGACCATTGGTATCGGTCCCCCCGGCAGATGTCGTGCCGTAGAAGTTTCCATCACTGCCTTCTATCAAAGGGGCCAGGGGAGTGGAACCATCCACAGGGCCGCCGTTCGAATTCAGAATTGCGCCGAAAGAATACAACGTGGTTAATGTGCCGTTGGTTGTTATTCGGAACACGGTGCCAAAGTCGTTGGACCCCGCGGCGGATGCTGTGCCAAACAGATTCCCGTCCGTTCCCACCACCAAGGGAGCGTACGGATACGCTCCATCGAGGTAGTCACCATATATGTCCTGGATGGCGCCAAAGGAATACAAGTTGGTCAGCGTGCCGTTGTNNCAGCGTGCCGTTGGCGGCGACTCGATATACCGTTCCCTCACCTTGGCTGCCGCCGCTGGTGGTTGTGCCGAACAGGTACGGGCTGCCGTTGGGTCCTGACACCAAGCCGGCCCGTGGATTTGCCCCATCCAGCTCATTGCCATTGGTGTCCTGAATTGCGCCGAAAGAATACAAACTGGTCAGCGCGCCGGCGGAAGTCATTCTAAACACCGTGCCGAACTCATAGTTCCCGCCGTCTTCAGTCGTGCCATAGAGACTGCCGTTGGCGTCCTGCATCAAAGCGCCGTATGGACTCGAGCCGTCCAACGGGTTGCCATTGGTGTCTTGAACTGCGCCGAAAGAATACAAGTTGGTCAGCGTACCGGTGGTGGTTACTCTAAACACGGTGCCGTAACCATAGTACCCGCCGCTGGAAGCTGTGCCATAGAGGCTGGCGTCGGTGGCCAGGATCAAAGCGGACTGCGGACCAGTGCCGTCCACAAGATACCCATTGGTGTCTATGATCGTGCCGAAAGAATGCAAGTTGGAAAAAACGACACCGGATGCCGTTTGAGCGACCGTGAGAGTCGCCACGCTACTCGTAACTGAGCCGTAAAGATTGGTGACCACTACATCGTAAGTCCCGGCCTGGCTGGCCGTCACGCTGAGAAGGTTCAAGTTCGATGATATGGCTCCGGGGATGTTGGCGTTTCCAAACCGCCATTGGTAGCTCATAGGCAAAGAACCGATCGCGCCTATTGAGAACGTAGTATTATCACCCGGGTTGACCGCCACACCGGCCGGTTGCGCGGTGATGATTGGCCCTGAGTGGATGACAGTCAAAGTCGCGATGGCGCTGGTAATGCTTCCCAAGGAGTTGCTGATCACTACGCTGTATGAGCCGGCGTTGACGGATTGCGCGTTGGTCAGGCTCAACAGAGCACTGGTGGCTCCGGCGATGTTGGCCCTATTGAACCGCCATTGATAACTCAACGGTGACGCGCCCGCGGCGCCGGCGTTGAATGCGGCCGTCACGCCACTGTAAACGGTTTGGTTAAGAACCTGGCTCGCAATAACGGGCGCTCCATCGTTAAGAAGCGCCAGTGCATGATACCCGCCCGCGCCAATGGCGACGAACGCACCCACCCCTGGTGGGACAACGGGGACATTCGTCTGGCCGAACGTGTCGTCTCCCCACGAGACAAGGGAGCCGTCACTTAAGAGCGCCAAACTGTAATAAGCGCCGGCCGCAATGCCCACCACGTTGCTCAAACCCGGAGGGATATCGAGTTGACCGTAGCTGTCATCACCCCACCCCACGACGGCGCCGCCAGCAGTCAGGGCCACGCAGAAATAGTCCCCCGCGGCAATAGCTATAACGTTAGCCAAACCTGGAGGAACATTGGTCTGTAAGGAGCTGTCCTCGCCCCACGCGACTACTGTGCCGTCAGTCGTAAGCGCCAAACTGTGCTGGCTGCCCGCGGCAATGGCCACCACGTTGCTCAAGCCTGAAGGGATGTCGGTTTGGCCGAAGGCGTCCTGACCCCACGCCGCCACCGTGCCGTTACTCTTGAGCGCCAGGCTGTGCTGTCCTCCTCCGGCGACGGCGACGACGCTGCTCAATCCGGAAGGCACGGTTGTCTGCCCAGAGTCGTTGTTGCCCCAGGCCACCACCGTCCCGCCGTGTTTAAGCGCCAGATTATGATACCAACCGCTGGCAATCGCCGCCACGTCGGTGGCGGCGACCGGAACATTAGTTTCCCCGTCAGCGTTGTATCCCCACGCCACAACCGTGCCATTGCTCTTCAAAGCCATGCTATGATATTGACCCGCAGCCAGACTCACGACGTCGTTAAGCCCTGAAGGAACATCCACCTCGCCATTTGTGTCGTCACCCCAGGCGATTACGTCCGTCACTCCGGGGCCAAGAACCAGCGGTGTTAAATGCACCTGATCAAGCCAGGCCGTGTCCAGATCAATCCACCCATAATCGTTATCCGCCACAGATTGGGTGTAAACCCAATTCAAAACGGTGGCAGCCGGCGACAGAAGAAACACTTGACGCTGCCAGATAATCAAGCCGTCGCCGCCGCTGATACTGTTGACCGTAGTACCGTTGACGTTAAAATTCAGGAAATTCACCCCTTGCTCAGACGAAACGGCCCACTCAAACGAAAGTTCGACCGCGTTGGCACTGGCAACAGTCGTTTGCAGCCATGTTTGCTGGCCCACCAGCGCCACGCCGCTCTGGGCCGCGCTGACGCCGTCGAAGCTGACATTGGTCTCTCCAAACCACCCGCTGTTGCCGCCAGTCGTCCAGACAAGGTTCGTAGCGTCGAGCACCACGCCCAGAGGCAGGCCAAAACCAGCGGTGACCGTCTTGGAGATGTCCATGACCAGACTGACCGAGGTATTGGTGTTCGTGATGTTTCCAGACCAGCCCATAAACGAGTAACCCGAATTGGGCACCGCTGTGAGTTGTATCGTCTGATTGTGCCGATACTTCGGCAGCAAGGGTGTCACGCTGGCCGTTCCGCCCGACGTGCTGCTTAAGTACAACCGGGGGTCCACGGAATTGGCGTTGGTCGGATTCGTCCCGTCAAGGTATTCCTCGTAATTCGAGACGCCATCTCCATCCGGATCGGCATTGGGATCGACGCCAAGCTGGCCGAAATACTCGATTTGCCATGCATCCGGCAAGCCGCTATGATCGGTGTCAAAGGAGACGGTTACCACGGCACTGGTGACGGCGCCCGCGGCGTTTCTGGCCACCAGTTGATAGGCCCCAAGGTTTGGGGTTGTGGTGTTGGTGAGCACGAAGGAAGCGTTCGTGGCGCCGGCGATCCCCGTGCCATTGAGCAACCACTGAAACGAAAACGGCCCCACACCCGTAATGGGCGCGGAAACCGATGCCAATCCATTGGCATTGGCGATAACGTAAAATGGGGCGGCCTGCTGAAATTGTGGCGGCGGAACGGTGACCAGGTTGCTTTGCGAGTCCAAATTGCCCGGCAGATCGTAGTTGAAGGAAACCTGCGCGGAAAGTGGCGCGGCCAGCCAGAGTCCCGCCAGCATTCCCAATAAACCTGTCAATTTAGGTCGCATATCGGAAATCTTCATCGAATCGGAGTCACCCACGTATAACTCCCGCCCGCCGATCCTCCAGCACCCAGGCCCGGACCTATGGTAAACCCGCCGCCCGTAACAGTTCCATGGTCGCTGGGACCTTGAAAGCCCTCAATAGACCCGCTCAGGCCGGCGCCCGCGCCCACGCTGAAATTTGAAAACGGCCCGGCCAGATCGCAAATACCTTGGGCATTGGAGGCGCTAAAGCTTATCCCGCCCGAGACGCCAGCGCCCACCCCAACCCCGGCTCCGGGGGCATTGTATATTCCAACCCCTCCATGATTATCGAAGACGAGTCCCCCGCTCCAATTGACGTTTATCGGTCCCCACTGCCCGTTGACGCTTAGTCCCACTCCGAACGTAAATAAACCCAGCGGATCGGCAAGGTTAACTGGATTGTCCAGTGAAAATTCATAAAGATTATTCCCGGAACTATTCGCGAGAGTCTGCGTGCCGCCGGCGCCAAAAAACCCGGCCGGGAGGAATTGCCCTAAACCCGAAGGACCCGGTGAAGCCACGATAATCAACCAAGGATTTGAAATCGGATCGCGGCTCAACCATCTTCCACGTCCGCTGTCGTAGGCTCTAAACCAAGTCAGATTAAGGCCCGATTTTTGATGAACGAAATCTCCATCAAACCCAAAAGTCGTTTTGTAGCCTTCCTCCAACGCGGACATTTGCCCATAAGGATCGTAGTCATAGCGCGTCACAAGCGTCCCGCTCGAATTCAAAGCTTCCCGGACGCTTCCAAGATGGTCCCGGGTGTAATAATAGTTCGTGTTGCCTGCCGCGCCCAGCACCATTTCACCCTGAGGAAAGAACCGCTTGACCACGGACGCCCCGGTGGGACCCCGCATTTCGCAAATCTCATCGTCACACCACAGGAAATAGTTATTCGTTGCCACGACACCGTTGGTCTTTTCCAGAATTTCGCACCGGCGCCCAAATCCGTCGTAACTGAAATCACTGGTGTCTAATCCTTCGTTAACCGCGGCGAGCCGGTTCTCCGCATCCCATTGGTAGGTGGCATTGGTTGGGCCAGGCCCACCGCTCATGAGCTGGTTAAGGACGTTGTAATAATAATTATTTTGAAATCCATTCGTCGCGGCAAGCAAGCGATTGCCAGTCGCGTCATAGGCATAGGTGTAATTTGAAACCGTTGACGGGCCGCCGCTGCTCGACACGCTCGTCAACTGATCCGCAGCGTCATAGGAAGGCAGCCGGACGGCCGTCGGCAAAGTATCCCATTGATTGGTCCAGATGGTGATATCGCCCACAGCATTGTAGGAATAGCCGAAGGCGGACAACGGCACGCCGCCAGGCTTGAAGTGCTGAATTTGCCGCACCCTTTCGTCTCCAGTATTGCCGTAGTAGGCATAGGAATTCGACTGGCCGTTGGGATAAACTTCGGACGCAAGCCCGGGAGTTGCGCCGAAATAGGAATACTGAAACGTGCCCAGGTCGTTGGTCTCGATCACTGGCCGGCCTAGCGCGTCGAAGGTGAAAGCTTGAGCCACGCCGTTAATGGCCCGGCTGACCACGCGGCCGAGTTGATCGTACTGAAACGTCAGCAAGCTGTTTGAAAACGGCCCATTGATCGATGCCCGTTGCGTTGCGCCCAGAGTTGGCGGAATGGTAACGGGATTATAGGTGTATTCGGTCGTCCCCATGCCATCCTGCATGCTGACCAAACGGGTGTAATTCGGGTCGTAGGTGTAGGTCACCGCCGGTGTCGGGACGGTTGCAACCGGATAGTTGACGCTCTTTATGGTGTCATCCTGATAATAGGAAAAAGTCTTGTACTGACCCTTTTCATCAACAATGGACTGCAATCGGCTGATGGTGTTCTCGTAGTTGAAAGTGACGCGGGAGCCGTCGGCATACACTTTGCCTGACAAGCGGCCCTGGACGTCATGCACCCAACTGGTCTGCTGGCCATTCGGATCAATCATCCCGGAAAGCGAGCCGCAGCCGCAATACTCGAAGCGCGTGACCCTGTTCAGCGGGTCCTGGGCGGCAACCATCCGCCGCAGAGAATCGTAGGTAAACACCGACTGGCGCCCGAGGCGGTCCTGTTCCACCGCGCAATCCAACTTGTTGTAGGTGAACGTCTCAGAGGTGCCGTCGGGATGCGTGATGCTCGTGACGCGATCCAGATTGTCGTAGCTGTAGCTCAGAGTGTAACCTTCGGGATCCGTCATCGTTTGGACACGGCCAACACTGTCATAGGTGAAATTCGTCTTGTCGTTGGCCGTTAAAAGGGGACCGGTGATGGAGAGCAGATAGCCATTCGTGTTGTACGAGAAACTGGTGGTTTCGCCTTTTGGGTCCGTCGAGCTGAGGATTTGACCCCGCGCATTGTAAGTGTACGTCGTCAATTGCCCGGAGGCGTCCAGGATTGAAGTCGGCAAATGCGCGCCATTGTATTGGAATTTAGCCAGAAGGTCGTTATTCGTTCCGGTCGTCTGAAGCACTTCGAGCAAATCAACTAAATTGGTCGCGTAAACGTAGGTCATGGTCCGTCCCAATGGATCGGTGGTGCTCGTCATGTGCCCGAGGCTGTTATAACCGAATTGGCGAAGTTGCGTGCTGCCGTCGTCCAGCACTCGGCCAACAACCAGAGGCTGGGCCGAGGAGCCTATGATCGTCGCGTAATAGTCGCCCGGAGGCTGGCCCGAGTAATTATACCAAACGCGATTCTCCAACGGCGCCTTCTGGCTTTCCAGCACGCCCATCGCCGTGGTGAGGGTGGGATCGTGCAGCCAATGGTAAATATGAGCCGAGGTGTTATCGTTCGTGTTGGCCTCATAGGCCCAGTAAGCGTTGCGGTCCCAAAAATAAGTGTTGCGCGCGTACATCACCCAATCCCGGGTCCACATGCCCTCTGGCAAAGTCGAGGCCGGGTCTTGCGAATCCACGCCAACGGTGGTTGATTCGGAGTACTCTACGCGGTCTTTTTCGCCATCCGGATAGGTTGTTTCCAGCCATGTGTCCCTCCCATACTGTCCAAAGGCATAGGAGGTCGTGCCATAGGGGGTGGTCATGGCCATAATGTCGTCGCCTGAGTCATACGTGAACTGGGACGTCAGGCCAATGCAGTCGGTGATCTCCGCCAGTCGGTTGCTGCTGTCGTACTGAAAGGTGGCGAAGCGGCCGAACGGATCAGTGACTTTCGTAATTTTCAAAGGGTCGCTGGTATCTTGATAGGACAAAGTTGTCACTTGCCCAATGGCATCGCTTACCGCCACAACGCGAAAACTGCTGTCATAGGTGATGTGGATGGCGTTCCCCTGAGGATCCAACTCCTGAGTCAAAAAAACGCGCCGCGAGGTCGTGTTTGTGGAATCAGGCTGCGTAAAGACGTAGGCGCCGCCGTTCGGAAAAAGCATCTGGTAGCTGCTGGGTGACGTGCGGGTGAGGATGGCATCGCTTTTCATTTGTGGGGCGAAGGCATTAGTCCCGTCGAAATCAGTAAATGGGAGGGTCCCACCGCCGTCGGTGAAGTAATTCACGTCCGCGTCAGGAGTGCTGGGATCATCGGTGATATACGCGAGGAAATTGAACGTCCATTGGGCGCCCAGGTTGGAATAGTCAAAGGTGGCAGGTTGATCGGATTCAAGCTGATTGTAATTAACCACGAGCCGCACAGGAGGGCCAACGGGCGGGGTGTAGCCGACCGGTTTATCCCGAATGTTCAGGCTCACATCCAACAAATAAACGCTGCTGATGGCCATTCCCGACCCTGAACCGGAGCATGATCCCAGATCATTTGGAGTATTGGCATTCGGATCGCTTGACCCCGTTGTTCCTTTGCCCCAAACAGTGTTTCCTTCAGCTTCAGAAACAGTCCGCCAGCCCTTGGGCAAGTCCCCGGGAGGCACCAGGAAGTAACCGCTCGTCTCCTCCTCAAGGGCGCGAGCCGTCACCCAAGCGTCGTTGCGGAAAGTGGGATCTTGCAGCAGGTAAAGCCCATCCTTTGCCCTGATTAATGCGGCATAATGCCCAACTTTCCAGTTGACGACGGCTGGCAGAAGCAGTGGCGCTCCTTTCGCGCGAAACGCCATCTGGTAGCGCAGACCGGCCTTCTGGGAAAGCGCCGCCACTTGGCTCAGCGAGAAGCCATTGGTGGTGGAACTGGAATTTTGGATAAGAAGCTGGCCGCCTTTACCTGGATTCTTGAACGCGATGATCCGATCCAACGCCAAGGGCCCACAGCGGAATGCAATCTCAGGATTATGCCGCATCGTCCATAGCCCCTGGCTGGCGCCCTTGACTTTGTCTTTGCCTGGTCCGAGCAAAACGCGGCCCTTGATGGAATCCAGCAGATCGGACAGGTCTTGCATGCGCCCTATTCGCGCATACATCAAAGCCAGTTCGCCAACTGCTCTGTCTGCGACGGCTCTGACAGCCGGATCAGCCGACGGTTTCAAAAGCGGCCACGCCTTTTCCCAAGCTCCGAGGGCCTTGGAGTACCAGCCTGTTCTGTAGTATTCCAGACCCATGTCAAACAGCAACGACGCAGTCCACGAAGAATCAGGGTAACCAGCCACGAATTCCTCCACCGAGGAAAGGTCGTCAGCGACCGCGCGTTGTGAATACCGCACCAGCGCTTCCCCCAACTGTCGGTTTTGATCCGGGGACGGCGCGTCGCCCACCGGCAGAAGAGATTCTGCAAAGAGACGAACTTGTTTGATGTCCTTTACAGTCGGCTGATCGGGGATACTGAGTGCCGGATTGGGTTCCGAATGTTCCGGAATCAAATGGTTTGGGGCCGCGTTGTCAGTCCCTTCCCCATTAATCGGCGCAATTCCAGAAAGGCAAACGAACAAAAACGCGACCCAAAGGAACCCTGAATGTCTGCTGGAGAAACGACCTTTTGCGCGCCGACTGCCGCCGCCGACGGGTTCAACGCCACCGGGAAGACGATTGACAGTGTCGGCCTGCTTCCATGACGTCCTCATAGACGACCTCTATTATTGGGCTGAAAAATGCAATCGCACGTTTTCGGTCAAAAAGGAAAGCGACACCGATCCGGCACTGATAATTGTCGCTACGGGCGTGATCATGAAAAAAGATCCCGATCATGTCAAGGAGGATTATTCCTTTAAGGCAATTCTGTAGGATTGCTAATGCTGTTGCTTAGCGTGCCTAAATACTTGGCGTAAAGGCATAATCCCCCATCAATCTGTTCACAGAGTTTGGCCATAACTTCATGATCTTTGCAGCATTTAGGTCTTTCGTTCTAAACTCTGGCGGCTATTGAACAGACCTGAGGGACTTTCACCCTCCAAACAGTTCGACTTCCCCTCTACGCGCACTCAGTTCTCACTTTTTGCACTTTTTTCCGTGCCGAGGTCAGCCGGGCTTCTCGTCAACAGAAAAAACATTGTCTATTGTCCATCCGTTTTTTTAAAACGGTCTTTCCCGCGCTGTTCAAACAATCTTGGCGGTCCGACGAACTGTTTGCGGGTCAAAATATTTTGCGAAATATTTTGCAATCTCTGAATATGTGAGTTATATTACATACGTGATGTTAAATAGACATACAAAATGAGTGATGAAAGAGGCGATGAAAAAGGGAAAAGAGCACGACGCACCATGACTCAGGAAGACATGGAAACATCACGGCTCGAGGCCGTCGAATGCCGCCGGCCTCTTGCCGCTACGAGGCAGGAGCAGCCGGAGGCCAAGGATAAAACGCGGCATATTACAACTTGCTCCAGAAAATTCGACATGAAAAATACGGCCCCCGCCATAAGCGAATCTTCTTTCAACCTTCGGGCCGATGGCTGGTTCCACCTCGAAAATGAAGGAGTTCATCCCGACGAGATGGCCGGCGTCGTGCCAGTCCTTGACGACGAAGCCTGGCGGCGCATCGTCAACCGTATCAACACCGAGGCGGACCAGCCAGGATTCCCAGGCATGCTGATGGACGATGAGGGCCGTGGAGGAAGTTGGTATTTCCAGCAGCAGGCAACCCATCGCAGACTTTGGGCTAGCTTTTCTCACTGCGGTTCCAGACCCAGGCTGGCTTCCCAAGCGCGCCACGAGTCGGTTGCTGCAAAGGGAATTTTCGCCGCGCGCATGCCGTTCTTGGATTTCACGGCCCTGCAATCCGTCAAAGATAACACCAAGGTCACACCATAGTTTGTCCAGTTTACGGTTGACTCCAGGGTCGAAAAGGAGCGATTGTCAAATTCAGCTTTGGAGGAGAATGAATTAGATCGTCAGCTCGGCACTACAGCGGTTTAGATGCCCCGCTCAAGTAGGCGCGCCAGCCTCCAAAGTGCGTGATCTCGCGCTGGCCGTCGCATAACATCGGTTCCGCGATAACGCCCAGAATCGTGGTCCCGTCAGCCAATTTCACTTTTCCGATGCCCAGGCCGGGAGGCTCTTGCAGAAGGATGGCGGCCAATCCTTCCGGCGGCATCGCCCAAACCTCCACCGCCACCGCCACTCCACCCTTGCGCGCGCGAATCATGGCGGGATGGCAGTCGTCGATGGACCAAAGCCGGTAGGAAGGCTCGGTGGTGGTTTCACTCACGAATGTTGCCCCGGCGGCCAGGAGGTTTGGATTCAATTCCAACCCCCGCATCAAGGTGCCGTTGACCGCTAGAAGAATGTTGTCCATGTCGGATTCAGGGAATGGCGCCGCCATTCCCAACGATGAATTGCGCCGGCTTTTCATAAATGGCCAATACCAGGCAGCCCTCCTTACTGACGATACTATGTCGTGTGCCAGGCCGATGGACCATGAGGCTGCCTGCGTTCAGGCAGCCATTCCCATCGGATTGCGATCCGCTCAAGATGTAAATGTGTTCAAAGCCGCGGTGCTCGTGCAGCGGCACAACCCCGCCGGGTTGAAAGCGGATCAACGCAGCCGAATGACCATGATCATCCTCGCGATAAAGCCAATGAATATCCACTCCAAGATGAAATGGCTCCCATTGCAAATGATTCTGATCCTCGGCAAGACTGGAGAGATTTGGAAAAACGAGCAAGCCCTGAGTGCGTTCGCGCCGCGCTAGAGTCGCGGACGGGTCTGAAGATTCAGTTTTCATCTGCGGAACGTACGCGACTTTCCCTTCGCTGTTAAGCGAATTCGGATGGTGAGCCATGCTAGGCTAGCGAAGATTCTCCGTGAGGCTCCGCGGCGCTCTCCACCGGTTTGGGCGCCACCACAACAAACTGTCCGCAGCAAAACAGGATCACGGACACAGCGACGTAACTTGCCGCCACCACTGGCGTTCGTCCGATGCCGATTCCTTCCCCGTGCATGAAGCCAAAAAATGTCAAAATCGCGCCGGTGAAGGCAAAGCCCGACGCCTTCTTGAAATTACGATCGATGATGCAGACGGCCGTCGCCCCCAGGATAAGGCCGCCCAGAATCGCTCCGCCGCCCAGGACTTGGAGGCCGTGATAGAGGACGCCTTCATTTCTCATTTTGCCCACGAGGGCCTCCGCCTGGTCGTGGTTCAATGCGCCAACGACTATACCGGCGGCGGAGAGGGTGCCGTTGATTTGGCCGATGGCCCAACTGGCCAGGTTTGGAATCAGGGCCAGCATGATCGCCGGCGCATGCCGCTTGGGTGTTTCTTGAAATGCTTGCGATCCAATGAGCATTCCGATGTAGAGGAGGATAGGCAGTATGGCGACGGTAGGAATAAGAGCGAGCATCAGAGAAATGATGCCAAGCCAGCACAACGCGATCACGGTCAGACCAGTGGCCGCGGAATAACCGATGCGCCCGCCCATGGCCTTCCAGCCGGGATGGCCGATATAAACGGCATTGATGAAAGGGTTGCCCATGAGGCAGCCGATGAGACTGATGACGCCATCGGCAGTCAAAACACGAGTGGTGGGAAAGCTGTCGCCAGCCACAGCGGCGCTCTCGACGTTGTCAATGGCCTCGACCAGATCATAGATTCCAAAGGGGATGGCGGTGACCAGAATCACTCCCAGAAACTGAAAGCCGGAAAAAACATGCCCAAAGGCCGGGAGCGGAACGCGAAAGCCGAAGTTGGCGAACGAATTGCCCAAGCCGGCCAAGCTCATCCCGCCATAATCCAAGCCCAGCGCGGTGGAACTCCAAGCGAGCACGCAGCCGGCGGCGATGGCAACCAGGCCCGCCGGTATTCCCCGATAACGCACGCCACCGAACCAACTCAACAAAATGATGATGAAGCATGGGATTCCTATGAACGGGGTCAAAAACATTTCCAAAGCCGGGCGCATGGAGATGAAGGTGAGGGAGACCCCGGCCAGCGTGCCCAACAAGGCCGCGCGCGGAGTGATTCTTCGGATGACAGGGGCGACAAAGCCGCCGATCATGAGCACAAAGCTTTGGATGAAAACCCAAGTTAAACCTGCTTCCCAACCTTTGACCGGATCACCGGTTTTAAGGCTGATCGGCAGCATGATGACAAAGGTGACGACAAACATGTGGGGCACACTAATGCCGGAGGGTAACGCGCAGACATCGGTGCGGCCGGTTTTTTTGGCCAGCTTCCAGGCCAGCCAGGCATAGTAAATCGTGGAAAGGCACAACATCAGCCCGGTGGCGGGCAGGATGCGGCCAAAGACCAGATCGTCCGGCATTTTCAACACAAAGCGCAGCAGGCCAGTCAGGGTGAGAAGATTGACAAGGATATTGGTGCCGAAGCCAAAGAAGGCGTTCCAATCACCGGGCACCCATAATTTAGGTTTAGTCGTCATGGATTTAATAGTATGGACAAGTTTTCATCGCAACGCGGCCAGGACCTTGGCGGAACTGGACACCCATCCGAAAATGCCGCCCTGCGCCTTGATCATTTTCAGGCCCATCTCCTGAAATTCCGGGAAATAGGAGCCGACACAGTCGGCCGGCACCAGACAGTCGTACCCGCGGTCGTTGGCTTCGCGAACAGTTGTATTGACACAAACTTCAGTGGTCACGCCGGTCACGACAAGTTGCTTGATCCCGCGATTTTGCAGGATGCCGTGCAAGTCCGTGGCCCAAAAGGCGCCCTTGCCGGGTTTGTCTATCACAGGCTCGCCGTGCCGCGGGTAAAGTTCGGGAATGATGTCGTGCCCGGGTTCGCCCCGGACTAATATTCGCCCCATAGGACCAGCATCACCAATGCCCCGCCGGCCGCGGCCACGCACGCGTTTGGTTTCAGGAAGGTCGGCCAAGTCGGGCCGGTGGCCTTCGCGGGTGTGGATGACCTGCAATCCCTTGGCGCGCCACTTCGCCAACAGCTTCTGGTTTGGTTCGATGGATTGGCGCAGTTGAGAAACGTCGTTGCCCAGCATTTCGCCAAAACCGCCCGGTTCCAGGAAATCGCGCTGCATGTCGATAATAAGCAACGCGGCCGAGGCGGGTTGGAACTCAAAAGGGTAAGGTTCCGCCTCAATCATTAACTTTTTGCTCGCCTTCATAATGCTAATGTCCCGCCATGTGATGGCCGATGGCCTTGATATCGGCCTGGGCAGGGGTGGTTTCGTGGACAAATTGCCCGTGCGAAATGACCAGCAACCGGTCGGCCAGGGCCAGCAATTCGTCCAGATCCTCGCTCACCAGCAGGACCGCCACGCCGCGGTTGCGGGCCTCGGTGATCTGGCTGTGGATCGATTCCACCGCGGCAAAATCGAGGCCAAAACAGGGATTAGCCGTCACCAGAACCTTGGCGGTGCCGGAACCCAGTTCCCGCGCCAGCACCGCGCGCTGCACGTTGCCGCCGGAAAGGTCGCCGATGGGCGTTTCGCTGGAGCGCGTTTTAACAGAAAAGCGCGTGATCAACTCCCGGGCAAAACACCGGATGGCCGAGCGATTGACAAGAATTCTGGCCCGTGTCAGCGGCGGGCGGTCGAAACTGCGGAACCCGATGTTCTCCCCCACGCTCATCTGCGGAACGCAGCCGTTGCGCAACGGTTCCTCCGGCAGCAAAAACACCTTGTGCTCAAAGGCCTCCCGGCGCGTGGCGCCGTAAGCCTGGTCGTGGACTTTGATCTCGCCCGCCGTGGCCAGCCGCTGGCCGGCGATCACCTCCACCAACTCGCGCTGGCCGTTGCCGGAAACCCCGGCAATGCCCACGATTTCCCCCTCATGGACCGTGAGGTTGACACCATCCACCGCAGGCACGCCGCTGTCTTTGTTGGCGCACAGGTTTTTCAGTTCAAGCGCGGCCGGCCCGCGTTGGCGCGCGGTTTTGGCGACGACCTTGGCTTCCCGCTGGCCTCCCATCATCATGGCAGCCAGCGCGTCGGCGCTCAAGTCCTTGACTTTTCCGCCTCCGGCCATTTTGCCACGGCGCAGGACGGTGACGTCGTCACAAAACCCAAAGACCTCGCGGAATTTGTGCGTGATCAGAAGCACGCTCAGGTCGCCCGCCTTTACCTTTTCTTTGACAAGTCCGAGCACTTCATCGGCTTCGACGGGCGTCAGGACGGAGGTGGGCTCGTCGAGGATCAGGAAACGGCTGTCCAGGTAAAGCTGTTTGAGTATCTCGACTTTTTGCTTCTGGCCGGCGGCCAATTCGGAGGCGCACAGGCCAAGATCAATTTGAAACGGCGCGGTTTTCATGAACTGGCGCAGGCGGTCCAATTCCAACTTCCAATTTATGACGGCCGGCATATCGGGCCGGCTCAGGAGAAGGTTTTCCGCGACGGTCATCGCGGGCACCAAGGTGAAATGTTGATAAACCATGCCGATGCCGAATTGGCAGGCATGGAAAGGACTGGTGATTTCGACGGAACGGTTCTCCACCAGAATATCGCCCTCCTCAGCCGAATGATACCCCATGATGCACTTGACCAGTGTGCTTTTGCCCGCGCCGTTTTCCCCGATGAGGGCGTGGAAGGTCCCGGCCGGAACTTTGAGGGAAACCTTGTCGTTGGCCACGAAGGAGCCAAAGCGCTTGGTCACGTTGACCAGTTCAATGTCGAATGGCTTGTTGTGGCGGGGCGGCGGCGGATTATTCATGCGATGGCCTTAATGAATTCCTGGGAGGCGGCCACCGCGCCGAAAACCCCGCCCTGCATTTTGACCAT
>PLIU01000396.1 GCA_003140095.1 Verrucomicrobiales bacterium
GCTGCCATCGCCGATTTGCTGCTTCCGATTGAATTGATTCCGAAGGAAAAATTCACAGTCACAAGCGAGAAGACGAAAACCAAAGTGCAGCCGCAACTGAATTTCGGGGAATGACATATGGAGGACACCGATTTTGATTCATTGTGCGCAGGGTTGTCTGCCGATGAGGCCTGGCGCCTGCGCAAGGTTTTCGTGGAATGGTGCGACGGGGATGAAAATGGATTCCCCGTCCAAATGGCGCTGCTGACGCGGGCACAATGGCAGGCGGCGGCCAGCATTCCGCGCTCATTGAATGATTCTCGGAAATGGCTGGAACTGCATCTGGCCGAATATCGGCGACAAACAGCGGTGCTGGTCAATGATTTCAGCGCCGCAAGTGATGACAAAATCGGGGCATTTGAAGGAATTATCCAAAAATATGCGGAGACTATGGAAAAGGTCGCTTCAGGTTCCCACGGTCATCTAGCCGAAACCGAAAAGGCTGCGCGGCAAATCAAATTTGAGTTGGAGCACGGCGTTGCCGAATCAAAACAAGAATTGGAGAAAATTAGAAATGACATTCAGGACGAACGAATCCGATTGGAAAAGGCACGCCACGATTTGGACGCCCGCATGACCTGGCAGGAACGCTTTCAAATCATCTTCGTGCTTGCGGGATTTGTCTTCCTTGGCTTTCTCATCGGCCGCCATCTGATTCGTTAAATTCGCAAGCAAACATGTCGCCACCAACTCGTGGATTGCGCACCAGAACCACCACGCGCTCTACGGCGCAACCGCACCCTGTTCCCATTTCGTTCGCTCTGTTCCGCGCGTGCTCGTTCCTGCTTGGAAGGACGCAGCCGCGCAAGCTTCCGGCGAGAGCTTGGCTCCGGCCACTTCGCTCCTCCGGCCGTTCCGCCAAACACTTCACGGCAGGTTGCTCCGCTTTCCCTGCGCCAACGTCCCAGCCGAAGCGAGCCGCGTAATCCAATGACACGAAATTTTCCATGCTCACGTAAGCGGGGCCCCGTTGAAGCAGATATTCGCGGGCAGACTCAATGGTCGCACAATCTGTGGCAGAATAAGCAAGAATGGCACGGCGCAGTCGCGCAAGGGCCGTGCGCGTGATTCAGAGGCTCGATTGTGGGTCGCCGTCCCGCGCGTCAATCTCTTGCTCGCCCTGCCTCCCTCTGCGCTCCAAATTGACCCGCCGCCCGGCTCCCGGAGTTTTTGCCTTTAGGAATCTGCGCACAGGAGTATTCATGGCGCATCTGACTGATGCGGTTGATGCCTCTGTTCCCAAACCGAATCGGTTAAGGCCGACACACGGCATTGGAGCAAGTTTTGCCCTGTAAGGGTTCGACGGGAGCCGTGGTCACTGCATTCATTCTCTCTGGGAAACGAACGATCTTTCCCGCCCAGGTCAACAGCCGTCTCGATTCCCCTTTCCATGCTGACGAGTTCGAGCCGATTGTGCTCCATCATGTCAAGACGGCCGATGTCATGATTCACCTGCCGGTCTATGTGAACGCGAATGCTTCCGCGAGCGAGGCCATGAGTTTGATGGGAGATTATGGCTTGGCCAGTTTACCAGTGGTGGAGCAGAGCAAGTTGTCTGGAAAGGTTACGATCCTGGCTATCCATCGGGTCGCCGAGAAGGAGCGTCAAAACGTGAAGATCAAGGACATCATGTCTCGCGATGGGTCCACGGCTTATCCGGATGAAGACCTTTTCACCATTCTGAAGCGATTCGCCGCCAAGGATGTCGGTAATTTGCCAGTAGTGACGCGTGAGAAACCCGATTGCCCCATCGGGCTGATTACCCGCTCCGGACTCTGGGCCGCTTTGGAAACGGCCAAGGAGGGACGCGCCGGGCGGCTTGCAAAGCAAGAAACGGAAGTGCAACCGAGCGCGTCAAGGCAGTCCGGTTAATACTCTCCGCTGCACGTTCTGCAAAATCTCCTTGTCCACCATTACAAGGGTGGTGCCCCGGCTGGCACACAGCGTTGTGAGCCAATTAATTTGAATTTTTCGACCACACACCTGCGTCCAAGACTTGCGTCTCAGCATGCCCGGCTATGAAACGAATCGGTTTTCTATTGTTATTGTTGATCGTGGATTCGACATTCGTCCCGCACGCCAAAAGTGAGGGTATGAGGCTTTATCTCCAGTTGGTTCGCGGCACCGACGAAGGTTTGCCGCCATTTTTGGACGCGCGGCCGGCCGGACCCAAATTGAACCAGCGGCTGCAATTGTTCAAATGGAAGCACTTCTGGGAAATCAATCGCAAGATGGTCGTTCTCCATATCGGCGGCAAAACGCGACAGCGCCTCAATTCACACCGCGAGGTTGAGATTGAAATGGCGCGGTTCAACGAATTAACCGTTTCCATCTACTCGGACGGCAAGCTCACAGAGACAGGACGACAAGCGGTGGACGCGGTCTTTTACATTGTCGGCGGCGACAATCAGGACGGGCAATCGTGGTTTATTGTCGTGCGGCGCGACCAACCGCTGGACCCTGTTTAGAGTAGAAGCCCTGCCAAGCCGATGAAGACATTGCTCCGCCCCAAGCTGATCGTGCAGCCGGACGATTGCGACAGGCCAGCTTCGGCGTCTGGCTCAACCACGCAGCCAAAGTCCGCCCTTCCAGATAGCCGATAACGGGTGGGAAGTCGGACGAGAGACTGCCCCCTCCCCCCGGCGAATGTGGTTGACCGGCCAAACAAGCTGCCTAGTTTTGACGCGTGGGTTACCAACCCAATCCATGCATGATGCTACCATTCGGGCTGCTGCTCGCCGCCATAGCCCTGGGACCGTTGCTCTTTGGCCAATGGTGGAGCCGTCATTACGGCAAAACCGCTCTCGCCTTGGGCGCAGTTACCGTGGGCTACTATCTTCTTTTCCTCCCGTCGGCGGCTACCGTGACCGTCGCCCGCTCGGCCCATGAATACCTGGGATTCATTGCTTTGGTCGGTTCGCTCTTTGTCGTCTCTGGCGGCATCCACATCAGTATCAATGGCGAAGCCACGCCCCTGACCAATGTCCTTTTCTTGCTAGTGGGCGCGTTGCTAGCCAACCTTCTGGGAAGTGTTGGCGCGTCCCTGCTGTTGATCCGACCTTGGCTGCGCTTCAACAACCGTCGACTCGGCAGCCATCATGTGGTTTTTTTCATCTTTATCGTTTCCAATGTTGGCGGTTGCCTGACCGCCTTCGGCAATCCTCCGCTTTTTCTAGGCTGCCTGATGGGTGTTCCGCTTTGGTGGGTGGTGGAGAACTGTTGGCCAATGTGGTTGTGCAGCGTCGCTTTTTTGCTCTCGGTATTCTATTTCGTGGACCGCCGCGGTTGTCGCATGGCTCCCGCGCTGGCCCCTTCCACCGCGCGCGTCGCTTGGCGCGTGGAGGGGCTTTGGAACCTGGTTTTTCTGGCCATTATTTTGACGGCCGTTTTGATTTCGCGGCCAATCTTTTTGCGCGAAGGACTCATGTTCGCCGCCGCTGTCGCATCCTACTTTACCACCGGCCAATCTGTGCATAAAGCCAATCACTTCGATTTTCATCCAATCCGGGAAGTGGCCATTCTGTTTCTGGGAATATTTGCCACGATGATGCCCGCGCTGGACTGGCTGCAGGCCCACGCCCGCTCGGTGCTTGGCGCTGATCCGTCACCCGCCCTCGTTTATTGGGCTTCCGGCACGCTTTCGAGCGTGTTGGACAATGCGCCCACTTATCTGAGTTGCCTCAGCGCCCTTTTCGGCACCCAAGGGCAGGCGCTTGGGCATCCGGTGGAAATGGCCCGAATTCTGTCTCAAGGCCGTCTCAACCATTCTTTGGCCGCGCTGAGCGTAGCCGCTGTGTTTTTCGGCGGATGCACTTATATCGGCAACGGGCCGAATTTCATGGTCAAATCCATCGCCGAACGGCACCGTTTGCCGCTGCCCAGCTTCTTGGGTTACATTCTTAAATGGACGATTCCGGTTATGCTGCCTCTGCTCATCATGGTTTGGTTGATTTTCTTCCGGTAACTGTGACCCAAGATGGAAGCAGCGCAGTGTTGCAGCTTTATACAACTTCCTGGCATATTCATGCGTCGTGCATTCTTATCGTTGATTTAAATGAACTCGACCCGCAAAACCGGTCCTGGCTCTGTTCTGAGGGTTTTCCAATCGAAAGACCAGACCAGGGCGTTTTACAACAAAATCAGCCGCGTCTATGATCTGCTATCCGAGCGCAGCGAAGCCCCCATGCGTAGGGCGGGATTGGAGTTGTTGCGCACGCGCGCCGGAGAAAGTGTTTTGGAAATCGGTTGCGGCACTGGACACAGCCTCGTGGCACTCGCGAAAGCCATCGGGCCTGAAGGCACGGTGTTCGGCCTCGATTTGTCCGACAAAATGCTTCAGCGGGCAAAAGCGAGCCTCGCCAAGTTCAAGCTCCTCGAACGCGCCCGGCTGCGCTGCGCTGACGCGACAGAACTTCCTTACGACGCCAACAGCATGGACGCGGTGTTCATGAGCTTTACGCTGGAATTGTTCGACACGCCGGAAATTCCGAAGGTGTTGCGCGAGTGCAAGCGCGTCCTGCGACCGGGCGGCCGCATCGTGGTGGTGGGCATGTCCAAAGACGCCAAACATGACCCGCTGGTTGGTGCTTTTGAATGGACGCATGAACACTTCCCAAACTTTCTTGACTGCCGCCCCATCTATGTGCGGAGGGCGCTGGAAAAGGCGGGGTTCAAAATTGAAAGCGCGCTGATGAAGCACATGTGGATTCCCGTGGAAATCGTCCGTGGCGCCAAAGTTCCGTAAAGGGACAGATCGGTGCCGCCACAGGCGCTGCGTTCGAGCCATCCGATCATTTATTTCTAAAACAATTATGTGGCTAACCGCGTGCGGTAGGGCCGGTCTTGGAATCTTCTGGAATGGAATCTACGTAAGTAATCAGGCTTACCCTCGTCGAACTCTCACTCATGGACGAGCCCTCGTTGGCGGCCCATCAAATTAAGCAGTATTGACTAAGTCCCTGAAACTGGTTTTCTCAAGATGCTAATAGTATTTGCAAGTGTCGGAAAACGGCGACTTCCACTTCCTGTTGAGCGGGCCGCCAGGGATTGGGAAAACCGGACGTTTTGCATTGGTCTTCGGCTGCTCTTGCGTGATTTCTGGCCGTCTCTGAACCTCGCCTTCGACTCTAAGTTGCTATTTGGCAACGCGCAATGGGGTGAACTTCGCATGAGCGATGGAACCTCCGCGATGGCGGACGGGGAGAAGGAATTCGGGGGGCGCAGAATGTGGCGGCTGGCTCGGCCAGCCATCACCGCGATGTATCGCTACATAAGGGCCGCGATGCGCAATTCCACGGCAATCTGCGCTCCCGAAATTCAGTGGGCGCCGGACTGTGGAACGACGCGAGCGAGATCCGCGCGCGCCACCCAACCGGAGCGGCCCGGCAAGGTTTGTACGAGTGCGAAGTCCTGGTGTTCTGCGCGCACCGTTACAGTCTCGCCTTCTCGCAACTTGAACAACGGTTCAGCCGCCAAGACAGGCGTGGTGAGGGCGGGCGCTTCACGATTGATGACGACGGCTTCGTGTACACTCGGCCACATCACGATCGCGTTGCTGATAGCGGTGGCGACGAGCAATGCGCCCACGAAGGTCAACGAGCGGAAAGCCAATCGGCGCTGCGGATAAAGGTGAAGGAGAAGCGTGCTGATGCCTGCGAGCAACAAGCCGAAGCATCCAACCCGAGCAAGTGTGTTCGGACGGGCGTAAGTCAGACGGCGCGGGAGCCAGTTCTCCACCGGGTCCGACAGGCCGGCTTTCGCGCGGACGAAGCGAAGGTTTGCGGCGATGTCGGCATCGCTAGGCGCGAGCAGTTGGGCACGGGAATAATCCAGAATGGCCAGGCCGGGTTTGCCGGCGCGGGCGTAAGCGTTGGCCTGATTGAAAAGCGCCGCCGCAGAATAGCCGCTGGGGGCGGAGACGGTTTGCTCGGGTTGCGCTGCGTTGGCAGCCGTTCCGTCCACGATGAAAATTGGCAGCGCCAATGCGGCCACGAGCGATGCGCAGAATAATCGGGAGAAGCCACGATGTTTCCTTTCACGCGGTTTAGGGCGGCGTTGACAGCCGGTTTCACGCTGCAGCCGATTGAGCAGTTTTCGCGTGGCCTTTATTTTGCCCGTGGCCAACTTTCGGGTTAGAATCTGGAATAACGTCATAAGGCCTCCGTGTGTTTCGTCAGTTCGTGGACGATTTCTTTCCATTGGTTGAAATCCGCGGTACTCAGGTGCTGTCCTGAATAGGCAGCCTGGTCCGCCAAGGCGAAGATGCGGCGGATTTCCCCGCCTTCACCGTTCAGGCGCGCGTCAATTTCCGCGATCGTGATCGAGGCGGGTGCAAGGTGCCACTGCTCTGCCAGCTTCTGCTGCAACGCGACGCGCGCGGATTGGAAAAAGCGGGCGGCATCGCCTTCTGTAGCTGCAGTGTCCATCTCGGCAACGGCGCTTGCAATCGAGCTCGATGCCTCTCGCTGCCGGAAGCCGTCCGCGTCGTTGGCGCGCCGTTCACGCCGCCGCAAGAAGATCAAACCCCCGGCGAAACAAAGAACCAGCGTGCTCTGACTGGCCACAAACCACGGTTGAAAATAGAGCGGAAGCAATGTCGCAACGGTGGTGCCTGTTTCGACGTGATCCGGGCGCAGTCCATCGCGTGGCGGTTCGCTGGTCGGCGTCGAGGAGGGGCTTGGGGCGGGTGCGGTTGCGGTCAAGCCGCCTGCGGATGCAGGTGAAACCTCAACACTCAACGGCGAGGTCAGTTTGGTTTCGTATTGGCGCGTATCGGGATTGAAAAAGTTGAATGCCATCGCGGGCACAATTTGCCGGCCCGGCTGCATTGGTACCACGGCTTGCTCGAAATCCTTTTCCCCGCTGTAACCGGCATTGTCGGCCGGCTCGAACTTCGCGGTCGGCTTGTAGGTTTTCCAGCCGTCCACCTGGCCGAGCATCGAGCTGTTGACACGGTCAAAACTGCCGGCGCCGATTACTTTCAACCGCAGCGTGAGCGGGTCGCCAGCGGCGCTCTGGGCGGCGGAGAGTTCGCTGGTGGCCTCGAACTTTCCAACCGCGCCGTCAAATCCGGCGGGCCGGCCTTCCTTGGGCAAAGGGAGAACTTTGAGCGCCTCAGCCTCGCTCGCCACGGTGATTTCCTTCTCAGTTGTGCCGCCGAAAAAATCCTGGAAGAACGAGTCGCTGAAAGCGTCGTCCATCATCGAATCACCGAACAT